>CAXTJC010000087.1:0-9025 GCA_964244225.1 uncultured Acidobacteriaceae bacterium | reverse complement strand
GTTGCGGTTGAGAGGCTCGCATGCGGTAACGCCAGCAGAAGCCGCCACGGCAGATCAGCCCCGAAGCTGAGGGCGGAGGTGGAACTGGTCATGCCGGCGCGCGCATCCTCCGACTGCTGCTTCGACACGGTCAGGCCACCCAGCAGGCATGCGGCCACGTTGTCCGGATGACCCTCTCGCCGCGCGGCCTCGTGCAGAATCTCCTCGTTCGTCCAGCCCAGGTATCCGAAGTGGTTGGCCAGGAGCACTCCCGCGCAGAGTGCGGCAGCGGACGAGCCGCACCCCATTCCGAGCGGAATCTCGTTGTGCAGCAGAAGGCGCAGCGGTGGCACTGGTCGGCCAGAGTTCTTGAGGATCTCACGATAGGTGGACAGGATGAGGTTGCCTTCGAGAGCTCCGGTGAGCGCCTGATCCCTGCCTGAGGCCTCGATCGAAAAGACCTCAGCGGAGTAGGCCTCCAGCCTGAGAAAGAGCGAGAGCGCCAGACCCACCGCGTCGAACCCGGGGCCGAGATTTGCCGACGTTGCCGGTAACGCGAGTCGCAGCCTGGTTGGATCGCTCTGCTGTCGCTCACTACTAAGCTCCTGGAGGCTGCCCCCCGTAGCGGCCGGGCTGCGCTTCGTCTCGTCCGTCATACCGGAACGGCCGCCCCGGACTCCACGAGGCCCGTAACCGCGCGAAGAACCGTATCTCCGTCTACGTCCAGCACCATCGGCTGCCGACGCAGCGCCTGGTGCTGTGCCTGCTCCGCGGGAGTCGCCTCCGCCAGCTCCTGCTCGGTCAGCAGAGCGTTGCGGTGATAGTCGATGGTGTACTGCGGATCTTTGAGGGTGTGTCCGGTCAGAATCATCACGACGCGCTGCTCCGGCGTAACCTTCCCCTGCGCGACGAGCTTCTTCAGACCGGCCAGTGTGACCGCCGAGGCCGGTTCGCAGCCGATCCCCTCCGCGCCAATCTCCGCCTTGGCCAGCGCAATCTCCTGCTCGGAGACGGCCGCCGTCCAGCCGCCGGTGCTCTGAATGGTGTGGACTGCTTTGAAAAAGCTGGCGGGATTGCCGATCCGGATGGCTGTTGCCCGGGTGTCGGCCGTAATGGGCAGCAGCTCGCGGCCGCCGTTGGCCTCCATACTGCGCACCAGCGGGCTCGCCCCCGCGGCCTGGATTACGGAGATCTTCGGGACGCGCGCGATCAGGCCGAGGTGGTGGAGCTCTTCAAACCCCTTGCCAAGCGCGGCGTTGTTCGCCAGATTTCCGCCCGGTACGATGACGTGCTCCGGCACCTGCCAGTCCATCTGCTCCAGCATCTCGAAGGCGGGTGTCTTTTGCCCCTCCAGACGATAGGGGTTGACGGAGTTCAGCAGGTAGATCGGCAGTCGCTGGATCAACTCATTAAGGGCGCGCACGCATCCGTCGAAGTCGGTCTTCAACTGCAGCGTGATTGCGCCGTAGTCCATGGACTGCGAAAGCTTGCCCCAGGCGATCTTGCCCTCAGGGATCAGCACGATCGAGCGCAGGCCCGCGCGTGCGGCGTAGGCCGACATAGCCGCCGAGGTGTTGCCCGTCGACGCGCAGGCGACCCACTCAAATCCGCGCTCGGCGGCGACGGAGAGCGCTGCCGTCATCCCTGTGTCCTTGAAGGAGCCGGTCGGATTCATGCCCTGATGCTTGGCAAGCAGCCAGTTGATCCCCAGAGCCGCGGCGGATCGGGGAAGTTCATAGAGCGGCGTATTGCCCTCGCGCAGCGTGACCGGGTGCTCGATATCGGTGAGGATAGGAAGTAGATCGCGAAAGCGCCAGACACCGGACTGGTCAGCTGCCAGAGTGGATGTGCGGCGCTCCTGCCAGAGCCAGCGCAGCGCACTTGCATTGGGCAGCCGTGCTTCCGGCGCCACGCTTGCGCCTGCGTCCGGAGGCAGACTGGACGGTCCGGACTCAGGCTTTGGCTCAGACTTTGTCGCCGCCTTCGACCAGGGATACACCACCTCAAACAAGCCGCGGCATGCGATACAGCGGAAATCCACAGGAGCACTCTCACCCGCGATCTGCAGGCCGCACTGCGTGCATCGAAGCTGGTGGGATGCTACGTTCATAGATGATGACAGGGTATCGTACCCGCGCACGAAGGCAAACGCCGGTCCTCCGGTGGGCTGCAGGCTTGGCCGTGTTTGCGGTTGGCACGATCCTTGCGGCCGGTACGGTCCAAAAGCTGTCGGCGCAAGCTCCACCTAATGTTCTGCGCGTCGCTGTCGCCTCCGATCTTGGGCCTGTCATGCCCGTGCTGGCACAGACGTATGAGCGGCAGACTGGCGTAAAGCTGATCGTGACGACCGGATCATCTGGCGATCAGGTGGCGCGGATCGAGCACGGCGACGCCGCGGATCTCTTTCTCGGGGCTGACTTTACTTTCCCGGAAAAGCTGGTTGCCGACAGCCTGACTGACGCGAAAGCTCCGCTTGCCTTCGCCAAGGGCACGCTGGTTCTGTTTGCGCGCAAGGACTCTCCCCTGCAGCCGTTATCGCTCGAACGGTTACAGGATGCACGGCTGCAGAAACTCGCGGTTGCGGACGATCTGCACACGCCCTTTGGCCGGTCGGCGGCAGCCGCCCTGATCCGGCTGAAGCTAACGGCCGTGCTCAAGCCGAAGCTGGTGGTGGCGGACGATATCCCGCAGGTCGCGGAGCTGGTCGAGTCCGGCGGCGCCCAGCTCGGCCTTATCTCCCTAACCCTGGCCGAGTCGGCGCACCTGCGGCAGATCGGATCGTACGTTCTGGTGCCCGCGTCGCAGTATCCCGAGATGAAGGAGTATGCCGTTGTGCTTCGGAATGGAGACCGGGCAGGGGCGCACCGGTTTCTCGACTGGCTGCTCTCCACGGATATCCAGACAAAGCTGCCCAACATCGGCTTAGAGCCCGTTCGCTAGCTTGTAGCCGCGAGCCAGGGATCGCGCGTCTCCGGGCCAAGTTCGATGGGTTCCTGCTCGAGCTCTACTCCGAACCGGGCTTTTACCTCGGCGCGAATGCGGTCCCGAAGCCGTGCCAGATCGTCGAACTGCGCGCCGCCCCGGTTGATGAGAGCCAGAGAGTGGCGGGAGGAGATTCCGGCTCGACCATCGACAAATCCTTTGGGAAAGCCGGCCATCTGCACCAGCCAGGCGGCTGCGAGCTTTACGTCTGAACCTGCATCGTGCCGACCGAGCGCGGACCAGTGCGGCACTGCTTCCGGGGCAACGGCCTGGGCAGCGGCAATCTTTTCGAGACAGCTTACAGGCACGATGGGGTTCTTGAAGAACGAGCCGGCGGAGCGGCTGTCGGGATCGTCGGCAGAGAGCAGCATTCCCTTGCCGCGCCGGATCTCCCGGACTGCGTAATAGATCTCCAGCGGAGACGGCTCGCTCTCCCTAAAGCGGGCCTTCAGCTCGGGATAGGTGATCGGCGCGCCGGCTCCACTGCTGAGCGTGAAGCTGACCTGCGTTACCAGATAGCGGCCGAGCGGCTGCGTGTTGAAGCACGAGCTTCGGTACGCAAAACAGCACTGCTCGTTGCTGAGCGCGAGGAAGGTGCGGGAGACGCGATCGTAGACACGCACGGTTGCGATCGTCTGCGCGACCTCCTGCCCATACGCGCCCACATTCTGCACCGGAGTTCCGCCGGTAAACCCGGGGATGCCGGCCAGACACTCCACACCTGTGAGCCCCGCCTCACACGCGGACAGCACGAAGTCGTCCCAGACCACCCCCGCCGGAACGTCGTAGCGGACGCGGTCTCCTGCCGGTGTGATCTGCATCTCGCCCCCGATCGCGAGGTGAAGAACCAGTCCGGGAAAGCCTTCATCCCGCACCAGGAGGTTCGACCCACCCCCGAGAACAAAGAGCGGCAGACGATGCGTTACGGCGAATGCGGCGGCCTCTTCTAACTCGTGCTCGGACTGGACGCGGGCGAAGAATCGCGCCGGGCCGCCGATGCCGATCGTTGTTAAAGGCGCCAACCCAACCTGTTCCTGCACCTGGAGTGTGGCCACAGGTCACAGGGTATCGCAGAGCGGAATCGACTGCCTTTTACGGCCGGAAAGTTGCTACCGGAGCACGCGAGGAGATTGACCCGTTACAATAAGGAAGCCGCGTTTGGCGCGGTCCTTGGGGGAAGTAAAAATGTATCCAGAGATTATGGTGATTCCGATGCGCGAGGAACTGACCCGCGCCGGCCTGAAAGAGACGCGCACGGCGGCCGAGGTGGACGCAGCGATGGGCGAGAAGGGCACGACCATGGTCGTTGTGAACTCGATCTGCGGCTGCGCGGCGGGAAAGATGCGGCCGGGTGTTCGCCTCGCCATGCAAAACGCCACCATGCCGGATCACGCCGTCACAGTCTTCGCCGGACAGGATCGGGAAGCGACGGAGCGGGCTCGCAGCTACTTCGGCGGACATCCTCCCACATCGCCGGCGATCGCGATCCTGCGTGACGGCCAGCTGGTTTATCTCATGCAGCGTTCCGCGATTGAGACCTCGACCGCACCGGCGATTGCGCAGGAGCTGCAGCGAGCGTTTGATACATACTGCGTCAAGACAACTGCGTAGGACTTGAGCTTTTTCAGAAGAGGCGTCCGCGTGCGGGCGCCTCTTCTTCTGATAGAAGCACACCTGCGATTTACCTGTCGCGTGCTCTGGTAGCTTGGTGGCTATGAATCAGGTCACGGCAAAAACCGAGGCGATGAAAGACGTTCGCGTCGCTGTTCTTGGAGCCGGCAAGATGGGCGGCATCCTGCTTGACGCGTTTCTCGCAAACGATCTGCTTCGCCCGGATCAGATCGCCGCCACGGTGCGCCACCCGGAGCGGGCACGCGGACTCGGCGGCCGGTGGGGTGTGGTAGTCGGTACGGATAATCTCTCGGCAGCGCAGGCCGCGGATGTTCTTCTGCTGGGGGTAAAGCCGGTGCAGATTGTCGAGCTGGTCGAGGAGATCCGCCCCGCTCTGCACTCTGGAAAGATCCTGATCTCGCTCGCGGCCTCGGTTAGGACGCGCGTTATTGAAGAGGCCGCCGGCTGCGATCTTCCTGTTGTGCGCGCGATGCCGAATACGCCGGCGACGGTGGCCGAGGGCATGACGGCTCTCTGCGGGGGCCGCTTCGCAAGCGGCGATGCACTCGACCTGGCGACACGCATGTTCACCACCGTGGGCCGCACGGTGGTGCTCGATGAGAAGCATATGGACGCGGTGACCGGGCTCTCGGGATCGGGCCCGGCGTTCCTGTACATCATCATTGAAGCGCTGGCGGAGGCAGGTGTAAACGTCGGCCTGCCACGCGACGTGGCCACGCTGCTGGCGGCGCAGACAACGCTCGGATCGGCGAAGATGGTGCTTGAGACCGGGGCGCATCCGGCCTTGCTGAAAGACGCGGTCACAACGCCGGCCGGATGCACGGTGGACGGCATTCTTGAGTTGGAGGAGGGCGGGCTGCGCGTGACCCTGATCAAAGCCGTTAAGCGAGCGACCCAGCGTGCGCGCGAACTCGCCAATAGTTAGACGCTACTCGACCGGCAGCTTGGCGCGATAGCCATCGCGAGAGATAACGGAGTACTTGAGCGGCTTGCCTTTTTCGTCCTGCATGCGCAGTGGATGGCCCTCGTTATCGACCAGCTGAACCTTCACGCGGCGGAAGCCTCCGTCGTTGGCGGTGTTTGAAGGCCGATAGGTCAGCACGTACTGGTTTCGAATGGAGTCGTTGATCTGGTGGAAGATATCCGGCAGCGCGCCCTGAAACATCGGATTGAAGTACAGACCGCCGGTCATCTGGGCGAAGGTCTTCAGCTGGTTTTCAGCCTGCAGATAGTCCATCCGCTGCGGGCCGCCCATGCCACCGCGTGAGTCTGCGATCTCCCGAATGAAAGCGCCGGTGCCGATCGAAAAGATCGTTATGTCCTGCGATGCCTTCACCTTTGCGAGCATCTTGTCCAGCGTAAGCTTTGAGAATGTATCGCGGCCCGTTCCGATGAGGATGATGTACTTGCGGCCTTCGATGCGTGAGACGCGGTCCAGAGTCTCATACAGCGCGTCGCAGACATCGGTATCGGAGAAGCCGGGAATGACCAGGCTGCGCAGCGCATCGGCCACAATCTGCTTGTTATTGGTGAAATCGGTCAGGATGTGCGTGCGCAGATCGTAGGTGATTACGGCGATATAGTCGTCCGGCTTTAGCGTTTGAAAGAAGCTCACGGCAGCATTCTGCATGTCGTTGATGAAGTAGTAGCTGTTGGCGGCAAACTCGAGCAGCATCACGGCCGTAATCGGGGTCTGCGCGATGCGGACGCTCTGCACCTGCTGCACGACGCCATCCTCAATCACCTGGAAGTTAGGCTGCTTCAGTCCCGGAACAAACTGATGGGTCTTATCCAGAATGACATTCACATCGAGGTTGACGATGGGCACGTCGACCCGTATCGAGTAGGTCTCGTTGTTCGGGTTTTTGACCTTGGGCTCTTCCGGAGCGGCTGGGGGAGGTGGCTCCGCGGGCTCCTTCTTCTTCTTCAGAATGATGGGGCCGTTGTCGGTCTGCGGGCCAGCCTCCGGTGCGCCTTGCTGCTGGGGCGGCGTCGATCCGGGCGCATCCTGCGCACCTGCCGGAAGGGTGAGAAGGGTCACAGCGAGCAGAATAAAAAGCGCAGTCCGGCAATGAAAGTTGAAGGCGTGCATCATGGTTACTGTACTCCGGCGCGGGAGGGTCAAGAGAGGCTCGCTTCACAGGAGCAACACTCAAGTTTCCCGCAAAGCGCTCGACACTCTAGTCTGTAGACGTGATGCTCTATAAAAGGACGCGCCGCGCCGCGCTCGCATGCTTGATCATAGGAACAGGGGCGGCCGTTTATGCGCGAGCGCAAACAGCCGCGGAGGCGAGCGGACCGCCCGCCAAGACCATTCTTTATCCGCTGGACGACGTGCACCCCGGACAGCAGGGGATCGCCTACACTGTCTTCTCGGGCGTTCATCCCGAGGCGATGGCGGTCGAGATCCTGGGCCGGCTCACGAATGCCCTCGGACCCAAGCGCGACCTGATCCTCGCGCGCCTGCACGGCAGTAAACCGGAGTACACCGGTGTCGTCGCCGGCATGAGCGGCAGCCCTGTTTATATCGACGGAAAGCTGGTTGGCGCTCTGAGTTACCGCATCGGGCAGTTCAGCAAGGAGCCGATCGCCGGGATTACGCCGATCGAGCAGATGCTGGAGGTCAGTGGGCAGGACAGTTCCTCGTCGCCAGCGGTCAGGACAAGCGCGGCGTCGGACCTGCAGCCCATGGAGGCGCCGCTGGTCTTCAGCGGATTCAGTCAGGAGACGATCGCACGGTTCGGCGACGGCTTTAAAGCGTTGGGTCTTACTCCGGTCAGCGGCCTGGGAGGGATGGATACGAGCCGACGCCAGCCGGAGCCACTTGAGCCCGGAAGCGTTGTCAGCGCCGTTCTGGTCGAAGGCGATCTTTCGGTCACCGGCACCTGCACCGTCTCCTACGTGCAGGCTGACAAGCTGCTCGCCTGCGGCCATCCCCTTACCCAGTCCGGAGAGATCGATCTACCGATGGCGAAGGCCGAAGTCCTCGCCATCCTCGCCAGTCCGCTCAATTCTTTCAAGATTGTGAACGCCACGGAGATTGTGGGCGCCTTCAAGCAGGATCGATCGTCAGCCATCTACGGCACGATCGGGGCCAAGGCCCGCATGATTCCAGTGACGATCGCCCTCGCTCCGGAGGGTGCGAACCAGACAGTGAAGACAATGCACTTTGCTGTCGCGAATCATCGCGATCTGACGCCGCAGCTCATGATGGCTGCGATCTATCAGAGCCTACAGCAGGTCCTGAGCGGCTCCTCGGAGTCGAGTTACAGGATGGAAGGGGAGATCCGGCTGGAGATCCCGCCGTCTCAGGGGCATGCCGCGATGCCGCTTCCGCCGGTCAAGCTCTCCGGCTGGCAGTCGCAGGGCAGCTTCAATCCTGGCGCGGTCACGGCAGCGCTGGCGGTTGGGGAGCGGTTCGTTCCGCTCTTCAGCAACCCTGAGGAGCAGCCGGTACTGACCGGGGTGGAGCTGCGCATTGAGAGTTCAAGCCGCCGCAGAGTCGCCAGTCTGGAGAGTGCGCGAGCGAGCCTGCTGGAGGCCCGGCCCGGCCAGACGATCGATGTGGATAGCCTGCTCGAGCCCTACCAGCAAGGTTCGCGGCATCTACACACCACTGTCACGCTGCCTGACGCGCTCGAGCCCGGGCCGGTGCGTCTGTTAATCAGTGATGGAGCGACTCTGGACCGGCTGATTGAGCCCGGAGCGGCGCACCCGCTTTCGCTCGCCGATACAGTCGGCCGCCTGAACGCCGCGCACGCAAACGATCGGGTCTATGTCACGCTTCTGACGCACACAGCGCAGGCCGTGCTCGACGCGGCGCCTCTGGCGGAGGTTCCGCTCTCCATGGCAAACGTTCTCGAGCCGCTGAAGGGTGTCCAGCGGCTGAAGCTGACAGGTGAGAGCGTGGTTGAACTTGGGTCCACACCTGCCGGGGATGCCGTCTCCGGATCTCAGGTGCTCAGCATGATGGTTCGGTAAGAAAAAGATGATACGAGGACTAAGAGTGAGCACGTGGGTACGACGATCTCTCGCAGCGATTGCGATCTTTGCCGGTCTGGCGAACTCTGCATCGTGCGTTGCGCAAGGAACCAAGCAATGGACGGTCGACCGGTTTGATGAACTCCAGCGCGGCACGGCAGAGGGCGTCGCTCTCCGCAGTGATGGTCGCCTGGAGGTGGGGCTGGCCATCTCGCCCTTCTATACGGCCTCCGAGAGCTATGTCTGGGCTCTCGCTCAGGGAGCAAACGGTGCGGTATATGCCGGGCTTGGTGGAAGCTCCGGCGGCTCGGCTGCTGTCGTCCGCATCGCGGCAGGCGGAGCCGCGGAGACGATCTTCACCGGCAAAGAGATCGGCGTGCAGGCCGTCAAGGTAGCGCCGGACGGATCGATCTTCGCGGCCACATCCCCCAATGGGCGCGTCTATAAACTT
>CAXTJC010000086.1:0-9092 GCA_964244225.1 uncultured Acidobacteriaceae bacterium | reverse complement strand
CTCCCTCAAGACCCTCGGCCTCCTCGCCCTCATGGCCCAGGCCGGCGTTCCCATCCCTGCCGAGCGTGCGCACCTCCCGCTCTTCACCGCCGTCTTCGCCGACATCGGCGACGCCCAGTCCATCGAGCGCAATCTCTCCACCTTCTCCGCCCACATCACCAACGTCGACCGCATCACCCGCGAAGCCGGCTCCGATTCCCTCATCCTGCTCGACGAGCTCGGCTCCGCGACCGACCCCGAAGAAGGCGCCGCGCTCGCCGTCGCCATCGCCGGCCACTTCCTTCGCCGCCGCGCCTGGTCGCTCATCTCCACCCACCTCAACGCCCTCAAGATCTACGCCGCCAATAACACCCCCGGCGTCGTCAACGCCGCCGTCGGCTTCAACCAGGAGACGCTCTCGCCCACCTACGAGCTCCGCCTCGGCGTACCGGGCGCCTCCGCAGGCCTCAACATCGCCGAGCGTCTCGGCCTTTCGCATGAGATCGTCCAGAACGCCCGCGCCAACCTCTCCACCCAGACGGCCGACATCGGCGCCTTCCTCGACCAGCTGCACGCCCAGCTCGCCGCCGCCACCGAAGAGAGCGCCCACCTCCGCCGCCGCGAGCACGAGGTCCGCATGGAGCGCGAGCGCCTCGACGCCGAAGGCCGCGCCGAGATCAAGCAGCGCACCCGCGAGCTCGAAACCAAGCTCAACGGCCTCATCACGGACTTCGAATCGCAACTAAAAGACACCGTCAAGGCCATCGTCGACAAGACCCTCGCCGGCAAGATCGCCCGCGACTCCGCGCTCCGCATGGCCCGCCTCCGCCGCGAGTTCTCCGAGCAGTTCACCACCACCGTCTCCGAGCACACCGGCACCGGCAAACCCACCGCCAATCAGAAACCCAAAGAAAAAGCCCTCAAAACCGGCGATCTCGTCCGCCTCAAGACCCTCAACCGCGAAGCCCGCATCACCCACATCATCGACGATCGCAGCCTCGAAGTCTCCATCGGCCAACTCAAAATGCGCGTCACCCGCGATGAGATCGCCGACCATACCTCCATCGTCAATCCGCTCGCCGCCACCCGTCGCCGCGGCAACATCTCCGTCACTACATCCTCGGGCATTGACGCCGACACCTACATCCCCATGGAGCTCAACGTCATCGGCCGCACCGCCGACGAGGCCGAAGGCGAGGTGGAGCGCTACATCGACCAGGCCTTCCTCGCCGGCCTCCCCCGTGTCCGCATTGTCCACGGCACCGGCATGGGCATCCTCCGCCGCACCCTGCGCGAATACCTCAAGCGCCACCCCCACGTCACCGCCGTCACTGAGCCACCCTTCAACGAAGGCGGCCAGGGCGCCACCCTGGTCGACCTTCGCCAGTAGCTGTTGCCTTCTCTCCGCAAGCGCCCCTACTCACTTACCCCATGCGCCTGCGCCAGCTGCTTGGCCTTCTCAGCATGCTTGGTATCGAGCTCCGCACTCCGCGTCGCCAGCTTCTTCACCGCCGCCACGGAGCTGCCGCCCGCCTCCGCCTTCTCGTCCTTCTGGATCTCCTCGTTGCCCTTCACCAGCCCTTTAATATACGACTTGTCGAACGAATCGCCCTTCATCAGCTTGAGCTTTTCATAGCTCGCCTTGTCGGAAAGGCTCATGCTGGTCGGCGACTCCGGCGTTACCTTCGCGGCCGTATCCGCCATCTTGATCTGCTGCTTGAGCTGCGTGTGATCGTGGATCAGCATCGTTGCATACTGCTTCACGTCCGCGCTGCTGCTCTTCTGTAAAGCCAACTTTCCGGTCTGGATCTCATAGTTCGAGTCCTGATCGATCTCCTTCAGAAAACTCTTGTTCTGATCAGAGACCGCGCCCGCCGCCTGCCCAAGAGCAACACCCGCGCCTAAAACCCAGGGCAGCACCGCCGCCGCAACACTTACTCGCCTGCTCATTCCACTCGCCACGTCGTTGCCTCCGAGCCGCATTTGCGGTCTCTGCCTGCTAAGTGGCTGAAAACGAAGTCTGCGTTGCCCGCGGCCTGGATCGCGGAACGCTATCGGTTCCACGCGCTCAACACTCCGTCCACGTCTCCCCGCGCAAGATCTCGCGGGATGTCAGTTCTTCGCCGACGCCCGATCCACCATGCGCTTCAGCACAGCGCCACCCACCATCGTCAGCCCGATCACCGCAGCCAGGCTCAGCGCCGAGTTCAACACCTCACGACCCGGCGACGTGTACTCCGGACTATCCCCGCGCCGCTTCGCTCCCCTGCTCTCCATCGATGCCTCCACACTGCGATTCGTCACACATCTCTCCTGCAGAACAATTTCAACTGACCTGCTGACTGGACGGGCCCTTCTGGCAGCCCTCCACCCAGCTCCTTTGGATGCAATCCACCCGTAAACTCCGCGAGTCTATGACCTGAACTTCACCAGAACTTCGCCCGCTCTCCCACAGCCACGCAAAACACAGCGGACGAGGATATCCCTGAACACGGCTCCTCGCATTCTGCGCGATCTAAGACCATTCGTGTCGTATATTGAAGTCAAAGGCGGAAACCCACATCCTCTTGGCCGAGATCCATGGGTTCCCGCGCGAACACACAACCAGCCGGCTGCGGTCCTTAGCGTCATGATAGGGGCGCGATGCCGTGCTTGTCACGGAGCCCCATGCCCTTTCGACCGCACCTGCTTCTTCGTCTCTCTCTCCTCTGCTGCTCCGCCGCTGGAGCTCTCCAGGCCCAGCAAGCTACCGGCACTCCCACCCAGACTGCTGTCGCGATTTCCCGAACCGGATCCGTCGTGGATCCCACCGGCGCCGCGATTGCCCATGCCCACGTTCGTTTTGAAGGCGGCAATTCCCCGTTACTTCAGACCGAAACCGATGCCAAAGGCGCGTTCCGGCTGGATCGCCTGCCGGCCGCCGCTGCCGGCACCCTCACTGTCGAGGCCGCCGGCTTCGAGACCGCCACCCAGGCCCTTTCGTCCGCGGCAGAGACCTCGCAGCCGCTTCTAATCCGCCTCCAGATCGCCTCGCAAGCGGCGTCGATCGATGTCGAGAGCGACAGCAGCAGCTCCCTCGAGCCGTCCAACACGCAGCTTGGCGGCATCCTCTCGCAGGATCAGCTCGCCCTGCTTCCCTTGAATGGCCGCAGCGCCACGGATCTTCTCGCGCTCAACCCCGGCGTGGTACCCACCACCTCCGCGCAGCCCAACGCGGTCGTCATGAGCGGTGTCGCCAGCACACCACCCTCCGGCGACCTCAATATCGGCACCCTCTCTGTCAGCGGCCAGCGTGAGACTGCGAACGCCTTTCGAGTCAACGGAGCCATCGTGCAGGAAGACGTCAACATGGGTGTCGCCATCGTGCCCACGCTCGATTCCATCGCCCACATCGAGGTTCTTACCGGCAGCTTCGACGCCCGGCTCGGCAATCAGAGCGGCGGCCAGGTCTCGATTGAAACCCGCTCCGGCGGCAGCCGTCTCCACGGCAGCGTCTACGACTACCTCCGCAACACCGCCTTCGACGCCCGCAACTACTTCTCCCTCGAGCGCGCTCCCTTCCATCAGAATCAGTTCGGCGGCACCCTCGGTGGCCCGGTCCCCCATGCCCCCCGGCTCTTCTTCTTCGCTGACTATCAGGGCACACGGCAGACCCAGGGCATCGACACCGGCCTGATCGCCATTCCCACCCTAGCCAACCGCACCGGCGACCTCTCCGCCCAGGCCGCCTCGCTCTCCGGAAGAGTGAGCGGCGGCGCCTTCGCGCAGCGGCTCAGCGATCGGCTCGGCTACGCGGTCCGGCAGGGCGAGCCCTATGTCACGCCCGGCTGTACGACGGCCACCTGTGTCTTCCCCGGCGGCATCCTTCCGCGGCGTGTCGTCTCCGCGCCCGCGCAGCACCTGCTCGCCTACATCCCGCAGCCTAACCAGGGCGCCGCCACCTTCTCCACCTCAAGCTATGCGCAGCGCCTCCGCGACGACAAAGGCTCTCTGCGCCTGGATCGGGCAACCCCTGCGGGCGCTCTCACCGGCTTCTATTTCTTCGACGACTACAGCCTGCTCAATCCTTACCCCACCGGCCAGGGCGGCGCCACCGTACCCGGCTTCAACGCGCGCAGCGACGGCCGCGCCCAGCTCGTCTCCGTCAGCCTCACCACCACCTTCGGCGCGGTCGCCACCAACCAGGCACACCTCAGCGCCATGCGCAACGCCGCCTCCGTCGGTCAGCCGCAGGATGGTGTCGGCGTAACCCTCGCCTCGCAGGGCTTTGTCACCGGCCAGAATACCTCCGGCATCGTGCCTCTGCTGCCCCGGAGCGAAGGTGTCGAAAACCTCATCTTCAACGGCTTCACCCTCGGCACCGATGTCACCAGCCTCACCCAGGCAGAGAACGTCATCGAGGCGGCTGACGACTACACCCGCATCCTGGGCCCCCACACCCTCTCGCTCGGTGTCACCGTGCATGCCGATCAGATCAACACCCACCCGACCGTCTACGACAACGGCAGCTTCTCCTTTACCGGGAGCGAGACCGGGTCCGACTTCGCCGACTTCCTGCTCGGCATCGACTCCAGCTACACCCAGGGCCAGGGACAGCCGTTCTACAACCGTAACCACTACCTCGGCCTCTACGCCCAGGACAGCTGGCGCATCCATCCGCAGCTTACGCTCAACTACGGCCTGCGCTGGGATCTCCTGCCCCCGTGGTCCGAGAAGTTCAATCAGCTGCTTACGCTTGACACGGCCGAGCAGTCCGTCGTCTTCCCCAACGCACCCCAGGGCATCCTCTTTCCCGGCGACCCCGGCGTTCCCAGAACGCTCTCGCCCACCCGTTACGGCAACCTCGCTCCCCGGCTCGCCGCTGCCTGGGAGCTGCCCACCGCGGACGCCGGCCTCGCGCGTCGGCTGCTGGGTTCGTCCGGCGCGACCGTCCTCCGCGCCGGCTACGGCCTCTACTACACCGCGTTCGAGGGCCTCTCCGCCGGCATCATGAGCGGCAATCCTCCCTACGGCTTTACCGACACCAGCGCCGCTCCCACCCTGTTCGACCAACCGTTCGTCACGGCCGCCACCGGCATCAGCGTCGGGCAGCGCTTCCCCCTGCAGCCGGTCGCCTTCGGAGCCTCGCCCCGGCACCCCAACACCTCCGTCGACTGGAGCAACTTCGAGCCCCTGACCGGCATTCCCGCCTTTGCCAAAGACAACGTCACCCCCTTTACCGAGAACTACAGCCTCTCCGCCGAGCGGCAGATCGGCCTTCATACCGTTCTCACCGCCGGCTTCGTCGGCACCCAGGCGCATCATCTGCTCGTCATTCAGGAGGCTAACCCCGGCGATCCCGCTGCCTGCCTCGCCCTCAGCACCTCCGCCGGCGTTGCCCCAGGCTCGGCAACCTGCGCCCCTTTCGGCGAAAGCAGCACCTACCGGACCGCCGCGGGCCGAACCGTCCAGGGCACCCGCACGGCCTTCAACTCCGCCTTCGGCAGCGTCAACCTGCAGCGCACCATCGCCAACTCGCATGACAACGCGCTCGAGCTCAGCCTGCGCCACTCCACCCGCTCCCTCTTTGTGCAGCTTGGCTACACCTGGAGCAAATCGATCGATCAATCGTCCTCGCTGGCCGAACCCGTCTATCCCAACAATGCGCCCGGCAGTGCGGGTCGCAGCCGCGCGCTCTCCGCCTTCGATCTCACCCATAACTTCGTCGCGGCTTATCGCTGGGAGCTGCCTTTCGATCGCGTCCTGCTCCGTCACCCCCGCCTCACCGCAGGCTGGCAGGTCTCCGGCCTGACCCGCCTCAGCACCGGCTTTCCAGTCACCCTGGTCAATAACAACGACACCTCGCTGCTCGGCACGCAGCCCAACGGCATCAATAACAACGGCGTCGACGAACCGGACCTTCGACCGGGATCTCTCAGGCTGAATCACCACCCCTCCGCAACCCGGGCCGCCTTCGATACCAGCCTCTTCTCCCTGCCCACTCTCGGCACCCTCGGTAACGCCCGCAGACGCTTCTTCTACGGGCCCGGCGCCGACAACACCGATCTCACCCTCTCCAAGTCCACCCAGCTGCGGGACCGAAGCACCCTTGAGCTGCGCGTTGAAGCCTTCAACGTCTTCAACCACGGCCAGTTCTTTGGTCCCGCCGCCGTCAGCGGAAACATCTCCAGCACCAACTTCGGCCAGATCCAAAGCTCCTCCCCACCGCGCCTGCTGCAACTCACCGCCCGCATTCAGTTCTAAGCAACCCGCATCATGAAACTTCATTCCCCTGAATGGAAGATGTTTTCTCTTGAGACCTCGCTATAAAACATGCCCGAGACACCTGAACGATCCGCACAGTTTTTGCAACATCGACCAAAACACGCTTTTATCCATCAAGAGGTGCTCAGAAAGCCCCAAAGAATGCGTTTGTGGCACCGAATTTCGACACGCAATGCCTCGCACCGCAGAGTTCTGCAACATGAAACAGAACTCTGCGGCGCCGGGCTAAGCGGCAGACTCCCCAGACCGCCGCTCTGCTTGTTTGCTTGCAAACAGTCTGCCAAAACAAAAGAAGCCGGGTGATAAGCCCAGCTTCTCGTACAACTTAGTAGCCTCTAACCTTCGCCCAATCTTCCTGGTCCCGCTCCTTGCGCTGAAGGTGCCTCTCGCCGTGCGCGCAGCACTCAGATGCGCATTGGCATCAGGATGTAGCGATACGTCACATCCTCCGACCCATCCTCCGGCCGCATCTGCCCCGCCGACTGGGCATCCTTGAACTCCAGCCGAACCTCTCCCGTGGTGCCGATAGCCTTCAGGAAATCAATAAGATAGGCGGAGTTGAAGCCGACAACCAGAGGGTCGTAATTGTACGGCGTCTCGATTGTGTCCTCGGACTCGCCCGCATCGGTCGACGACGAGCTCAGCTTCAATTCGTTCTGTTCCAGCCGGATTTTGATCGCGCCCGAGCGCTCGTCGGCAAACTGCGCCACGCGCTGGATCGATCCCATCAGATCCTCGCTCCGCACGATGACAAACTTGTTGTTATCTCGTGGCAGCACCGCCTCATAGTTCGGGAATTGTCCGGTCAGCTTGCGGCTGGTCAGCACACGGCCGCCGATGCGGAAGAACAGCGTCTGATCGTCGTCGGCGAACTCGAGCGTCTCCGCTTCGGTGTTTGAGAGCAGCCCCTGCAGCTCACTCAGCGCCTTGCGCGGAATCAGCGTCTTCTTCTCGCCCGAGATCCCCTCGAGCGTCTCGCCGGTCTTCTCGATGTGCGCCAGCCGATGCCCGTCCGTGGCTACCATCGCCATGCTCTCGGCCTTGAGGACCAGCAGCGCGCCGTTCAGCGTGTAGCGGCTCTCCTCGTTCGAGATGGCGAAGATGGTCTTCGCGACCATGCTGCGCAGGCTGGCCACCGAGATGCGGAATGCGCCCGTCTCCGGGAACTCTGCCACCTGTGGGAAGTTCGCCCGCGCCATGCCGACCATCTTGGTGTTCGACCGGCCGGCGCGGATCTGCACCCAGTGGTTGTCCATCAGCTTGATCGAGATCTCACCCTCGGGCAGCAGCTTGATGTAGTCGTAGAGCTTGCGCGCCGGAATGGTGCAGGCCCCCGGCTTCTTTACCTTGGCCGCGCAGCTGGTGCGCAGGCTCTGGTCGAGATCGGTCGCTGTAATCGTCAGCTTGTCGTCTGCCGCTTCAAAAAGAAAGTTCGACAGAATCGGAATCGTCGTCTTGCGCTCGACCACGCTCTGCGCCGCGGTCAGCTCGCGGAGCAGCTCCGCACGCGAGACCGTGATCTCGAGGTTGCCGGTGGAGGCGGGCGTTGCGGTCATCTCGGGCTCTTCGGTCGTCACGGGCATCTCGATCTCCAGGGGCTGCGGTGGGCAGGGGTCTGGAGCAAACTCTACACCGAAACCACCCTCCCGGTGTACCGTCGCTCCGCTCCTCGTCCTGTGCCGATTCTAGGGGCCTGGCCCATCGCGGGCGAGTCTTTTCTTTGTGGAAAGCCGGGACAGCTCTGTGTGAACGTGTTCAGAACGTTCAGAGCAAAACCCTTGCTGACTGATCCGCGACTGTTTCTAAGACTAGAAGCTTTTAAAGAGAGAAAGAACAGAAGTAGCAGTCGTTTGCTGTGGAAACGTGGAGGCACATCCCAAACTGTTGACAGTGAAAGATATCGATCAAGGACACACTTTAGAAAACAGGTCTGCGTGACGTTGAGTGGAGCGGAGGACCTGGTCTCTCGTCAGAGATAAATCGGAGGTTATCCCTGTCTTGCACATCCCTGTGTGGCGCGGTTTGAGAAATCATCTTTCCTGCCGTTGATCGCGGTCCCCAAGCCTTTGCTTTGTTACGATTGCGCGATCCTGCTTTTTCACACCTCAAGCGGTCGACCTGTTGGAATCGAAACTTCAGCCAGAATCTCGCACAGCAGGCGTTTTAAGGGAGCGCACCCATGTCACGACGCAGCCTCGTCACACTGTTTCTGCTTGGATCGTCTCTCTGCCTGGCAGGGCAATCTCCCGCACCCACTGATGCAGCCGAGACCGCGCCGCCATCGGTTGCGGCATCTCCTGTTGCGCTCAACGCTAACTTTTCCGGAGCCTGGGTAGGCGTGCTCGAGTATCGCGACTACCAGACAGACGGGCGCGTCTTTCTGCCGACATGGCTTATCGTTACGTCTTCCACGAACGGCAACGCGATGACCCTGGCCTACACGTACGATGATGGTCCCACCAAGGTCGTTCGTGATCGCTCCATCCTCACCTTTGCCGAGAACTCCGCTACTCTCACAGGCGATGCGGACCATCCCGCAGACAAGTACGAGGTAGAAGGTCTCGAAGCATTCCGTAAAGAGGCTCGCGGCGTTCTGATGCTGAGCGGATCTACTACGGAAAACGGCAAGCCAGTCGATGTCCGCATTACGCTGACCCTGCGCCGTAATCTCTTTACATGGCGAAAGGAGACTCGTCCGCGGGGGACGTCCGCGGAGTTTAAGTTTCGTGATGCCTACACCTTTACACGGGAGAAGGCGCCGGCTCGCTAGCCCACATGGGAGGTTTCCTACCCCAGCGTCTCCATCAGCTTGCTTACCATGCGGCCGAGGTCCTTGTCGGTCCGGCGCT
>CAXTJC010000085.1:0-9092 GCA_964244225.1 uncultured Acidobacteriaceae bacterium | reverse complement strand
GAAGGCGAGGATCTGCCGGCCGTGGGCCTCCACCTGCTTCTTCAGCTCGGTCAGGACTGAGCGATAGTCCGATGCGGCGAAGTGATGCTTGCGCGCGATGGCCGCGGCCAGCGGCGCCATATCCGCCTGAATGGCAGAAAAAGACGCATGTGCCTGGGCAGCCAGCTTGTCGGGCGGAAGATCGACGCCGTAGCCCTCCAGCGCGATCGCGTAGTCGGCGGGTTCAAGACGAAAGTCGCTTCGCGCCTTGGGCAGCACGGAGGCACGCTGCCAGGCGTCGTAGCTGGCCAGCTCCGTCTTCAAGCGGGTGTATCCCGCCTCCCACCCTGTGAGCTTGTACTTGCGGAAGAGATCGGCGATGCCATCGATATAGTTCCCGTTTCGCGCCAGCTCGGTCTCCATGCGGAGGCGTGAGGGGTAGGTGACGCCGGGCTTCGCCATGCGCGCAAGAACGAAGGTGCGGGCGAGATCCGTCAACGGGGTAAAGCCAATCTCAAGACCGGCGTACTTGTTCAGTCGGACGACAGCAGCGCTGCGGCGCTCAGGTGTGGTCTGGTCGTCCAGCAAACCCTGCAGACCGGAGAAGACGAGCTCACTCGCGTTCAGGAACGGCACCTTGTGCGAGCGGTCGTAGTCCTGCCGGCGAAAGCGATAATCCGTGTCGTGAATGAGAATGCGGATGTCTTGAAGAACGCGGGGATCCTTTTCGGTCGTGAGAGACGCCTTCAGCCGCGTCAGCACGACCTCGGTCTCAGCGCGCTCCTGATCTTCATCTGCCTGGGTCAGGACGGAGATCTTCGTGTCATAGGCAGCCAGGCCCTCCGCGCTCGCGCCTTCGGGCGAGTGGCGGTTGGAGACGTCAATCAACTGCTGCGTGTAGCTGTTGGACTTCGCAATCCAGGCACGATCTTCAGAAGGCTGGCTCTGCGCAGAGGCGAGCGGCGAGACGATACCGGCGAGAAGGACAACGGAAACCAAACGGGACATGAATGCTCCGAACAGAGATGTGACCCACAGTGTACGGGTTCGGCTATGGTGTGGAGAGAGGCGCAGAGGAATCGATGACCCTGGATGACGAAATTAGGATTTTGGAGATGCAGGAGGCCGAATTGCAGTTTGCGACCTTCAACGCCGACGTAGCCTGGCGTCTCGGCAGCCACATGCGCGAGCTTGCCCTGACGGCGCCGAAGCCAGTCGCCATCGGCATCTGGATGGCGGGAACACTGCTGTTCTACGCCGGGACGCAAGGCATTACGGCGAACAACGAGGACTGGCTCCGGCGCAAGCGAAATACAGTCATGCGTCTCGGCAGGAGCACGATGCTGGTCGGCACCGAGCTGGCCAGGACCGGGAGCACGCTGGAGGCAAAGCAGGCGATGCTGCCCGCGGACTATGTGGCGCACGGCGGCGGATTTCCCGTGCTGCTGCGCGGGTCCGGCTGTGTCGGCGCAATGGGTGTGAGCGGCCTGACACAGCGTGAGGATCATGCCCTGCTTATCACTGCGCTCAGCGAACATCTTGGTCTGACCGTACCGTCCCTTCCCTGAACCGGGTTACTCGTCGGCGATGGCGAAGAGTGGGTCTGGAAGAAGTTCGAGTGCTCCACGCTGGATCAGCAGCGTTGCAGCGCGCTCGCCAAGCGTCTCGGGAGGCAGCGAGGAGATGCCTTCAACTCGCTCCGTCAGCATCGTCTCTCCGTCGGGAGAGACAACCTGGGCAAGCAGTGTGGCCGATCGGCCATCGACCGTGCACAATGCGCCGATCGGTAGCATACAGCCGCCGCCAAGACCATTCAGGGCTGCGCGTTCCGCGGTGACGGCGTAGCGCGTAGCAGCATGATCGAGCTCCTGGACTGCCCGGAAGATCGCCGGGTCGCGCTCGCTTTCCTCTATATCCAGCGGAAAGCGCGGGGAGCGGGTCTCAAGCGCGATGGCGCCCTGTCCAGGCGCGGGGCACAGCTCGTCCGGCTCAAAGCGCTGATGGACGTTCTCCGTGCGGCCAAGCCGGTCGAGCCCGGCTGCCGCCAGCACCAGCGCGTCGCACTCGCCCTCTTCGAGCTTGCGCAGACGGGTATCGATATTGCCGCGAATCTCGACAAAGGTCAGGTCGGGCCGAAGCGCCAGCAGCTGTGCCTGGCGGCGCGGACTGGTGGTGCCGACGCGCGAGCCGCCGGGCAGCGTATGCAGGCCCCAGTACGGCTCGCAGACAAAGGCATCGCGCGGGTCAGCACGCTCGAGGATCGCGGCCAGGATGAAGCGGTCGTCCAGGGTCGTGGGGAGGTCCTTGAGCGAGTGAACCGCCAGATCGATCTGACCGGCGGCCAGAGCCTCTTCGATCTCCTTGATAAAGATTCCCTTGGCATCGAGCGGTATGCCATCGGGCTCGGGCGGGGGCACAAAGCCCGGCTGCTGCATGCGGTCGCCAACAGTCCGAATGACCTGGATCTCTACCGTGTGGCCTTTGGAACGGAGCCGATCGGCAACATGATTAGTCTGCCAGAGTGCAAGCTGGGATCCGCGGGTGCCGATGCGTATGGTCGTCATAACCTTCTAAGAATACGGCAGCCGCTGCGATGTATGGTTGCTGGTGATGACCGAGGAAGAGCAAGAGACGGCGATGCAGCAGGATCGGTGGCGAAGGCTTGCCGCTGACGATGTGGGTACGCTTCTGTTCGAGACGGCCGGCGACGATGCGGCGGGCGTTTCGTATCTCTTTCGGCAGCCGCTGCGTACTTTAACGGCGGAGGATGAGGCCTCGTTAGCAGCTCTTTTAGAGCAGATCGATGAGGCTCTCGAAGCTGGCTTCTATGTTGCCGGCGTGCTGCGGTACGAGGCTGGATATGCATTCGAACGCGTTCGCAATCGAAAGCCGCGAAGCGAGCCTCTGGCATGGTTCGGTGTCTATTCCGAGCAGGAGCGCGCGACATTTCCGCATCGCGCCGCCGCTTTCCTGCTGAAAGATCCGTTATGCGTCAGCATGGAGACGCCGTTGCCGCAATACCTCGAGCAGGTAGCGGAGGCACAGCGCTACATTGAGGCGGGTGACACCTATCAAGTCAATCTCACCACGGCGATGACGAGCAGCTATCGCGGTGAGGTTCTGCCGCTCTATAAGGCGCTTGCAGCCCAACAGCCGGCTCCGTTCTCGGCATTCCTGCATCTGCCGGGCGATGAGTTTGTTCTTTCCTTTTCGCCGGAGCTCTTCTTTTCTCTCGATGCCGATCGCACCATTACAGTTCGGCCGATGAAGGGCACCGCTCCGTTGCGGGGATCGATTGAAGCCGATCGTCAGCAGATGGAGTGGCTGGCGGCCGATGAGAAGAATCATGCGGAGCATGTGATGATCGTCGATCTGCTGCGCAGCGATCTGGGGCGGCTTTGCGTGTCCGGCAGCATCCGCGCTGATCGTCTGTTTGAGGTGGAGCGCTATCGGACCCTGCTGCAGATGACCTCGACGATCGAGGGACGCTTGCGGCCTAAGGTGAGTGTGGCCGAGGTGCTGCGGGCGTTGTTTCCCAGCGGATCCATGACCGGTGCGCCGAAGCCGCGCACCATGGAGATTATTGCGGAGCTCGAGACTCCGCCGCGAGGCGTCTACAGCGGCGCGATCGGCTTTGCCTCGCCACATGGCGCGGCGGTCTTCAGCGTGGCCATTCGCACCATTGTTCTGCAGGATGGAGCCCTGCGGATGGGCGTCGGCTCCGGCATTGTGGCCGACTCGACGCCCAGGCAGGAGCATGAAGAGTGCTGGCTGAAGAGTGAGTTTCTGCTGCGCGCCTCGCCTGCGTTCTCCCTGTTCGAGACGCTGTTGTGGGATGACGGCTTTACGTTTCTGGACGAGCATCTAAAACGGCTCAAAGCCTCCGCTGAGCAGCTGCACTTCTGCTTTGATCGGACCTCGATCCTGAAATACTTGACCCGATTTACAGCGGAGCTTGCAGGCAGGCAGCGCGTTCGCCTGCTGCTTGAGAGCAGCGGCGATGTCCGGTGCGAGGCCATGGAGGCCGTCGGCTGGGCGAGCCAGCTCGATCTCTGGCTTGCGCCGCGGAGAAGCTGGTCGAAGGACAGCTTTCTGCGGCATAAGACGACGTTCCGGCCTCTCTATGAAGAAGGTCTCCACCACGCGCACGAGCTCGGCTTTGATGAGGCCATTTTCACCAACGAGCGTGAGGAGCTCACGGAGGGTTCCATCAGCAGCCTGCTCGTGCTGCTCGATGGAGTATGGATCACGCCGGCGCTCGCAAGTGGGGTCTTGCCCGGAGTCGCGCGATCGCGGCTGCTAGGACGAGGCCTGATCCGTGAAGGTGTGGTCGCGCTCGCAGACCTGCAGCGGGCGCAGGCGATCGCGGTGTGCAACGGGGTGCGAGGGATCGGGGCTGTGCGGTCCATTACTCTGCGCGATGGCAGTCTGCTGCAATTTGACGCAGAGATCGACCTGTCGACACTCGAAGACCAACACTGAATCCTCCGTCTCGGCTCAAACCGGTTCCTCATCATCGCTTTGCGCCGCCTGTTCGCGCCGGCGGCCGGGAGCCTCTGTGTAGAGCGCTCGAAGCTGGCCAAGAAGCACGGCATCTCCGTCACTCGCAGCCGAGCGGATAGCCGTCATGGGTGCGTGCAGCAGCTTGGCCGTGAGCGAGCGCGTCATGGCCTCTATAGCCACCTGCTGCTCGGACGAGAGACCGCCAAGCTTTGCTATGGAACGCGCCAGCTCAGCCTGTCGCAGCTCTTCAGCCTGCTGCTGCAGCGCACGAATCGTGGGTACAGCGTCGAGAGTATTGAGCCGCGCGTGGTAGCGTTCTACCTCGCGGCTGACGATGGCCTCCGCAGCGGCGGCTTCTTTCGAGCGGCTCGCCAGGTTCGACGCGGCGACCTGCTGCAGGTCATCGATATCGTAGACGAAGCATCCATCGACCGTATTCAGACCGGGATCGACGTCGCGGGGAAAGGCAATGTCGATGAAGAACATGGGCCGGTTGCGGCGACGCTCAAGAAACTGGCGTCCCTGGGCCGCGGTAAAGAGCTTCTGCGAGCCGCCGGCGCCGGTAGACGTGATCACGATGTCGGCCCTGTGCGCCTGCTCGGCGAGGCTCTCGAACGGGATGATCTGCGTGGGAATCTTCGTGTCGAGATCGGCGGCGAGCTGCCGCGCACGCGCTTCGGTGCGGTTCGCAATCAGCACGGTGGAGGCTCCATGCTGAATCAGGTGGCGAGCCGCAAGCTCTGCCATCTTTCCCGCGCCGACAATGAGGACCTGCTTGCCGTGGAGGGTGCCGAAGATCTTCCGCGCGAGATCGACCGCTACGGAGGCCACAGATACTGAAGACGATCCGATCTGTGTCTCTGTCCGAACTTTTTTCGCGACGGAGAAGGCTCGCTGCAACAGCGGATCGAGCGTCTCCGCGATCGCTCCCACCTGACGCGCCACGGTCCAGGACTCCTTCACCTGCCCAAGGATCTGTGCCTCGCCGACGACGAGCGAGTCGAGAGAGCTGGCGACCCGAAAGAGATGGCGAACGGCCTCCCGCTCGTGGAACTCGTAAAGATGCGGCACGAGGCTACCCGGCGAGACCGCAAAGAACTCCTGCAGGAAGCGCTGCAGACGCTTGCCGACTGCCGGCGACTGGGCGGGATCTGCGAACGAGCCCTGGGGCTCCATGCTGGTAAGCAGCTCAACCCGATTGCAGGTTGAGACGATCATGGCCTCTCGAACGCCGGGCTGATGGACCAATGCGTTTGTCGCCTCGGCGAGCCGCGCACTGGGAATGGCTAGGCGCTCGCGAACCTCAAGCGGCGCGGTGATGTGGTTGACGCCCAGAAGCACCAGATTCGGCGTTGTCCCGCCGCGACTCTCCTGCGTCTCACCGGCAAGTGTGGTTTTCATGGCGCCGTGAACCGATGGACGCCGGAGAACTGGTTTGCCGCCCAGACCCCAAGGACGACCAGGAAGACGAACGAGGAGAGATACACAGCGCGGCGGCCGCGCAGACCCGAGTGGCGGCGAATAAAGATCATTGACCCGTAGGCTACCCAGAGCGCAAACGAGAGCAGCACCTTCGGATCCAGAAAGAAAGTCGGGCCCACGGTCTGCTCCGCCAAGGCCGACCCGATCAGAAGACCCCCTGTCATGCAGGGCATACCGAAGAGCAGGGCTTTCAGCGCAATCTGATCGGTTGTTTCAAGCGGCGGGAGGCTGCGCAGCGCCGGCTGCTTCCGCTTCAGGCGGCGTTCCTGCAAAAGGTACAGGACGGAGGTCAGCAGCGAGACCAGCAGGGCCGCATAGGCCGCAAGAAGCAGAATGATGTGGAGCAGGATCCAGCCGGAGTTCACCAGCGGCAGCTGTTCGACGCCAGGGCGGAAGGCAGGCACAAGCGTCAGCAGCACGGCGATGGGGAGAAGAAAGATACCGGGAGCTACCGTCCTATAACGAAGGAAGGTAAGCAGGAACGCTCCGGCAAATAAAAGCGCCAAAAGCGACTGCGTCTCATGCCGATCCACGGGCAGGGTGTGATGCGCGGCGTTCAGAGTTTCAGCAAGCGAGACGAAGTGGAGAAGCAGGCCGGTCAGAGCGGCAGGCACAGCCACATGACGCCAGCGCGGACGGTCATAGAGCGCTGCGGGCAGCACGGCCAGCGCGGCCACCGTGTACAGCAGAACCGCGATTCTGAGCCAGAGAAGAGCCATAGACGATGCACTGGGAGCGAAGCCTGCTCCAAAGATAAGTATATGCGTTTTCAGTCTTTCGATCGGTCTTTACGTCGTCAGCCAGTCCTCAATGCGGCGTTCGCAGTAGGCTCGTGAAACGAAGATCGGCTTTTCGATGATGTGCACGGTCAGAGTGTCGTTAGCATGGGTGTAGCCGGCGGTAACGCCATCCTTCGTAACCTTGCCTACCGGACCGGAGACGCATATCCCTTGCAGCTGCAGGAGCTCGGCCGCTTTCAGGCGGAACTCCTCGTCGGTCATCTGGACCAGAAGCATCGCGCGTTTCCCTCAATCAAGGCTTAGACGGCATTTGGGATAGAGAGGTTTGAGGCAAAGGTGTCGTATTCTGAGGCATCTGCTCATGCACACCTCATCCGGAGACGACAGGGCTGTTGCAGTCAGCACGGAGGTCCCGCTCACGCCCGCGATGCGCCAGTACCGGGCAGCCAAGCAGGAGTATCCTGACGCCCTTCTCCTCTTCCGCATGGGTGACTTCTACGAGCTCTTCTTTGAGGACGCGGTGGTTGCATCGCGTGAGCTGCAACTGACGCTGACAGCACGGGATAAGGCACGCTCCGTGCCGATGTGCGGGGTGCCGTATCATGCGGTTGAGGGCTACCTGCAGCGGCTGCTGCGACGAGGATACCGGGTCGCGCTCTGCGAGCAGATGGAGGATCCGAAGCTCGCGAAGGGAGTCGTCAAGCGAGAGGTCACCCGAGTCCTCACGCCGGGAACCGCGGTCGACCCATCCTTGGGCTCAGGTGAAAGCTGCTGGCTGGCGGCACTCTCGGCGACGACGGCCCGCGATGGAGTGTGTCTCGGCGTCGCGATGGTAGACCTGTCAACGGGCGAGTTCCGGGCGACAGAGTTTTCTGGCCGGGACGCCTGGTCGCAGGCTGTTGACGAACTCGGACGGCTGCGGCCGGTGGAACTCCTGTACAGCCAGACTCTGTTCGAGACCGAGGCGCGGCGCGGTGTGACCTCGCAGCTGAGATTGGACCACGGCAGTGCAGGCGTGGACGGGCTCTTGCAGGGGCTTGAGGGAATTCGCACAAAGACAGCGATGGAGAGCTGGGTCTTCCATAGCGAGCATGCGGTGCCCCTGCTGCGAGCGCACTTTCGGGTGCACTCGCTGGACGGCATGGGCTTTGCGGGGCGGGAATCGGCTGTGACCGCGGCTGGCGTCGTTCTCGAGTATCTGAAGCGGACCAAGCAGGGAGCGCTCGAGCACCTGGACAGCGTGCGGTACTACGAGCGATCGACGTGCCTCGAGCTCGATGCCGTGACCGTGCGCAACCTGGAGCTGGTCGATCCCCTGTTTGCCGGAGACGATACGCAGACGACGCTGCTCTGGGCTATGGACGCGTGTCTGACGCCGATGGGGAAACGGCTTCTGCGCGCGACGCTTTTGCGGCCAGGAAAGAGTGTGGCGCAGCTGCGCACCCGTTACGACGCGATCGAGGAAGCAATCGGCGAGCTGCGGAAACGCGCGGAGCTGCGCGGATCGCTGGACGGCCTGCTGGATCTGGAACGGCTGCTTGGCCGGGTTGCGGTTGATTCGGCGGGGCCGCGGGATCTGGTTGGGCTTGCCCGCAGCCTGGCTCGTCTGCCGGCTCTAATGCAGGCGCTCGTTGCGTTCCACGCCGCGCTGTGGCAGGATCTGCGTCTCGACTTCGATGCCCTAGGCGATGTGGAAGAGCGGATCTCACAGACCCTTACGGAGGAGCCGCCGCTCTCGATCGGCGATGCGGGGGCGATCCGGAGCGATGTTTCGGCTGAACTTGATGAACTGCGCGAGCTGGGGCAGAATGGCCGGCAGGCGGTGGCGGCGATTGAAGAGCGGGAGCGCGCACGGACCGGTATGGGCAGTCTGAAGGTACGGTTCAACAACGTCTTCGGCTACTACATCGAGGTAACCCGGGCGAACGCGCGCGCGGTTCCAAGCGACTACGAACGCAAGCAGACGCTGGTCAACGCGGAGCGGTTCACCACGCCGGAGCTCAAGGAGCTCGAGACGAAGATCCTGCATGCGCAGGAGCGGTGTGGAGAGATAGAACGGCGGCTGTTCGCGGAGCTGCGGGCGGCCGTGCTGGCAGCTGCGGGACGTCTACGAGCGACGGCACGGCGGGTGGCTGAGATTGATCTGACGGCAGCGTATGCGGAGCAGGCGGTGCGCTTCGGGTGGGTGCGGCCGGAGGTGGATGACACGGGTGTGATCGAGATTGTGCACGGCCGGCACCCGGTCGTGGAACGGCGGATGGAGCAGTCAGGCATCGGCCGCTTTGTGCCTAACTCGTTGTACTTAGAAGCTGTCGGC
The DNA here is from genome assembly GCA_964244225.1 of uncultured Acidobacteriaceae bacterium. GTDB lineage: Bacteria > Acidobacteriota > Terriglobia > Terriglobales > Acidobacteriaceae > Edaphobacter. The sequence goes on along the minus strand of CAXTJC010000085.1, from coordinate 71 downwards.
GAGGGCGAGGGCGGTCCCGCGATCGGGCTGATTACCGGGCCGAACATGGGCGGCAAGAGCACCTATCTGCG
>CAXTJC010000084.1:0-9335 GCA_964244225.1 uncultured Acidobacteriaceae bacterium | reverse complement strand
TCTTTCTCTCAGAACCCGCAGTTCGTCAGCTCGTCCGCCAAAGTTTGTAGCCGCACTCGCACGTTCACGAAGAAAAAACCACCACCCTGGTGGTCACAGACCCGTATGGCTTTCTGAACCCTCTTCCTTAGGAGCGCCCGTGCCGACATCCTCTCGCCGTTGCCTCACCGTCCTGCTGGCTCTACTCGCCCTCGTCCTGATGCACCCGCTTGCGCTCGCTCAGACCTTCCGCGGCGGCATCAACGGCACCGTCACCGACGCCTCCGGAGCCAACGTCTCCGGCGCCTCCGTCACCGCCACCAACGTCGACACCCAGGCAACCACCACCTCCGTCTCCACCTCCTCCGGCGAGTTTCTCTTCCAGGATCTCCCCCTCGGCACCTACTCCATCCTCGTCTCGGCCAGCGGCTTTGACTCCACCAAGACCGATAAAATCATGGTCTCCGCCGGCGTCATCTACACCCTCCCCGTCAAACTCACCGTCGCTAGCGCCGGCACCAACACCATCGTTGAAGTCGACGCCGCCGCCATCGCGCTCGACACCACCACCGTCACCCAGAACACCGTACTCGACTCCAAGGAAGTCGATAACGTTCCCCTCAACGGCCGCGACTTCACCCAGCTCGTCGCTCTCACGCCCGGATACTCCGGCTACTCCGGCGGCGGCTACGGCTCCATGAACGGCACCCGCGCCAACCAGATGAACTGGCAGATCGACGGTGTCGACAACAACGATCTCTGGCATAACATCCCCGCCGTCAACCAGGGCGGCGTCTCCGGCATCGCCGGCATCATCCTCCCGCTTGACGCCGTCGATCAGTTCTCCACGCAGACCCAGGCCGGCCCCGAAGGCGGCCGCAACCCCGGCGGCACTATCAATCTCACCCTCCGCTCCGGCACCAACTCCCTCCACGGCACCGCCTACTACTTCAATCGCAACGAGCTCTTCGGCGCCAAAAGCCCCTTCTCCAGCACCAAGCAGAAGGTCCGCAACTACAACACTGGCTTCTCCGTCGGCGGCCCCTTTCTCAAAGACAGACTCTTCGGCTTCTTCACCTTTGAACATCAGCGCTTTGTCATCGGCGAGTCCGGCGTCGCCACCGAGCCCTCCGTCGGCTGGCAGGCTCAGGCCAGGACCATTCTCGCCGCCAAGGGCACCGCTCCTCTGCCCGTCATGCAAAACGTCCTGAACACCCTCTGGGGCGCAAACAACCTTGCCGCCGATACCGTCGGTGTCGCCAATAACTTCCACTCCAGCGACCCCGAGTTCGGCTATAGCTGGAACGGTCTCGCCAAAGTCGACTACCGCCTCACCGACAAGGACAACATCTCCGTCCACTGGTTCGTCGGGCAGGGTAATCAGGTCGCACCCGTCGGATCGCAGCTCCTCGCCTACTACGAGGTAGCCCCCATCCATGTGCAGAACATCGCCATCGTCTACAACCGCGTTCTCTCCACCCACATCACCAACCAGGTTCTCGCCGGCGTCAACTACTTCAATCAGGTCTTCAACGATAACCAGACCAATCAGAACGTCCAGGCGCAAGGATTCATTACCGGCGCCACCATCCCCAACGCCCCCAATATCACCATCGGCAGCGCCAGCGGCTCTCACTTCGACCAGGTCGGTCTCACACCGCCCGAGGGTCGCAACGACATCACCGGTCACCTCACCGACCAGCTCTCCTGGGTCAAGGGCGCCCATCAGCTCCGCTTCGGTGGCGAGTATCGCCAGGCGCAGCTCGACGAGTTCTACAAGCGCCACGTCGTCGGGTCCTTCACCTTTGACGGCTCACGCACCGGCGGCACCGGCTACGCCAACTCCCTCGCGGACTTCCTCGCCGGCCAGAGCTCCGCCGCCTCCATCACCATCGGCGACCAGGAGCGCCAGGTCTTCGTCAACACCTTCTTCTTCAACGCCGGCGACTCCTGGCAGGTCAATCCCAAGCTCAACCTCAACTACGGCGTCCGCTACGACTACACCGGCCCGCTCCACAACGGCAACAAGGACATGTCCGTCTTCCGTCCTGCTCTCACCCAGTCCGGCGGCCTCGCCGTTCAGGGCCAGCAGATCAGCTCCCTCTTCCAGCAGTACTGGACCTCGATCAGCCCGCGCCTCGGCGTCAGCTATGCGCTCGATGACAAGACCGTTCTGCGCGCCGGATACGGCTGGTACTTCGACAGCCCGAACCTGAACCCCTTCCTCGACAACCGGCCCGGCAACCAGGCCCCCAACGGCGTCCAGGGAAATCCCATCGGTCCCAGCCCCGTCTTCAGCGTCAGCCCCAACGGCGGCAAGGTCCAGATCACGCAAAACGCGCAGATATTCCCCACCACGGGAGCCTGCACCTACGCCGTTGGCGATCCCACCTCGACCCCGTGCGGCGTCTTCTCCGTCAATCAGAACTTCCGCCCCTCCTACAACGAGAACTACTCGTTCAACCTCGAGCACTCGCTCTCCCCAAACATCATCGCCCAGATCGGCTACGTCGGCAGCCAGGGCCGGCATCTGCTCAGCCTGCTCGACATCAATCAGGCCCTCCCCCAGGCCGCCCCTACGGGCGATCAGGTCCAGACCAGCCGTCCCTTCTACTCGCTCTACCCCACCTACCTCAACATCAACCAGATTGAGAGCATCGGCACCTCCAACTACAACTCCCTCCAGTCCGAAATACGCTTCCAGAACTTCCATGGTCTGACCGCGCAGATCATCTACACCTGGAGCCATAACCTGGATGAGGTCACCGCCTATCGCGGCGCTCTCCCTCAGGACTCCACCAACTTCAAGGGCGACTACAGCAACTCCGACTTCGATAGCCGCAACAACTTCACCACCTTCGTCAGCTACGCTCTCCCCGGCGCCTCGCATGGCCCCCGTGAGCTCTCGCGCGGCTGGACTGTCGGCAGTCTCATCAACCTCCACGGAGGTCAGCCCTTCACTGTTCATGCCTCCGGCGACATCAGCGGCACGAACGAAGGCAATGATCGCGCCGTTCAGATCGGGGATCCGCAAAAGGGCTATCAGGGCAAAAAGCCTGGAGCCAACTGGCTCAACCCCGCCGCCTTCACCGATCCGGCTCCCGGAACCTTCGGCACCACACGCCGCAACGGCTACTACGGTCCCGGATACTCGGACGTCGACCTCTCCGTCTTCAAAGACACCCGCATCAAGGAGCGCGTCACGATTCAGCTGCGCGCCGAGATGTTCAACCTCTTCAACCGTGTCAACTTCGCCCCACCGAACAGCAACAGCGTCTCCGCCGGCGGCAACTTCTCCCTCAACGACACCATCGGCGACTACAACGGAGCCCCTGGCATCGGCGCCGGAGAAGCCTTCAACACCCAGTTCGCCGCAAAAGTCATCTTCTAACCCACTCCCCAGAACAACAAAACAGAACCAACAAACCAGAACAACAAAACGCCCTGCGATCACCTTCCGATCGCAGGGCGTTCTCTTCCCCTAGAGCCTTTTTGTGGTGGTGTCCTAATTTGATTAGGGCTCTGATGGTCGCGGCGTGCCTAATTAGCGTCATTGTAAGTAGGACAGTTTACAAATCCAGCTTTAGTGCTTCGCGATTGTGGAATATACATAACACACACCTTAGTCCAATGTGGGATACGGCTGCTAACGTCCTCATAGTCGACCATTCCATAGACAAATACGCGATTCTCTCCTTTACGTGCAGCATTAAACATCGCAATCGCTTCTGTCCTCACATAGGCGGGATCAATGGGCAGAGAAGTGGTGCTTCCTCCCCCTGGAACTGCGATTGCTGTACTTCCTTCATCTCCTGGGACAAACGGGGGAGATTCGGGAAAACTGATCAGAGGGGCATAAGCAAATCGAACCCGCGTGAGTCTTGCCGGACGCTTGCCGGAATTGGCCAAAGCGAAAGAAGCCTCTGGGGTGCCTCCAAGCTGAAACCCGCTGACAGAGACACTCACACCAATCCAAGGACGCGCTTCAGCAACGGTTTCCACTACCAACTCGTGAGTAGCTCTGGCTTGAGTCAGAGCATTAGTGGCCAAAGTCTTAGTCTCGTCAGCTTGAGTTTGCAGTTTGGTAACGGCATCTGTCATCCCTCCGTTGATGAGAGCAGCAGTATCAGCAAAGTCTCGCGCAGCTTGAGCGCTCTTGTCCGCAGCACATGCCTGCTTTTTAGCAGCATCGGCAATAGTTTTGGTGTCGAGACCGCCAGTGTGCATTTCATGCCATTGAAAAACGATAGCTGCGGCACTGACCAGCGTTCCTGCGGCAATAACGATGGTCGCGGCAATCATTATTTTGTCGGATTTGCTTATCTTGTCGATTGCTTCGTTTGCTTTGTCGGAGGCTGTTGGCTGGCTTGGAGGTGGATTGGTGGTGAGTGGAGTGGTTGGTGGTGCTTCGCTGCATGTCTCGCCCTTGCTTGCGGGTGTGTCCTTCTGCTCGTCCACGCTCTACCACTCCTTGCTTTTGATAAAATGTATCACAACAACTATTGCTCTCACATCTTTTATGTATTACACTAAGTGCATAGAGGGCAGTTATGGCAAACACACTCAGCACCGACAAGAAGATCACAATCGTATCCGCACTCGCAGAGGGTTCCAGCATCCGCTCCATTGAGCGCATGACGGGCGTCCACCGGGATACGATCATGCGTCTAGGCGTCAAGGTTGGGCAGGGTTGTACTGCCATGATGGACGCGACCATGCGCAATCTCTCCTGCACCCGCTTGGAGATGGATGAGATATGGGGTTTTGTTGGCAAGAAGGATCGCAACGTGACGATGGGCGACGATACCGTTGTGGGCAGCGTATGGACGTTCTGTGCGATTGATGCCGATACAAAGCTGGTGCCTGCTTTCAAGGTAGGCCAGCGCAATGCGTTGACGGCAGACGAGTTTATGGCCGATGTTGCCAGCCGGATGCGGAACCGGGTACAAATCTCTACCGATGGTCTCCGGGCCTACGTGCAGGCTGTAGAGAAGGCGTTCGGCAACGATGTGGACTATGCCCAGATCGTCAAGATCTACGGCAAGGAACCCGCGACGGATCGCCGCTACAGCACGGCAGACGTAATCGGCATAGAGAAGTATGCCGTAATTGGCAACCCCGATATGGACCTCGTTTCTACGAGCTATGTGGAGCGGCTGAATGCTACGACTCGACTGCACATGCGTCGCCTCACCCGCCTCACACTGGCTTTCAGCAAAAAGCTGGACAACTTTGAAGCGGCGGTAGGCTTGCACTTTGCCTATTACAACTTCGTAAAGCGTCACAACACGGTGCGGACGACGCCTGCGATGGCTGCGGGCGTAACGTCTAAGCTTTGGACAGTAGCAGATTTGGTGGAGGTAGCCGGATGACCACGCAGACAAAAAATTACATTGAAGTGTCCGACATCATCGCGTTTCGCTGCGAGTGTAAAAAATGCGGAGTAGCGCTTACTTTTCCGGCGGATAAGGATATGGCTTCTTCAACAAAAGACTGTCCGCATTGTGGCAGCGGTTGGACCCGCTTAGGGCAGTCCACTAACGAAGTATTTGTCGTTGAGCTTGCAAACAAGATTAACCAGTTGTGTATGCTTCTGCCGCACATGGGATTCAACTTGACATTGGAAGTAAAAGAGGAGCCTAAGCCATGAAAGGCGTAGACGATCTCCGCGAGGTAATCCGGCACCTTCATCAGGTAGAGTCCACTCACGTAGGTAGTGTCTCAGTTCTTGAAACGTTCAACGGAGAAGTAGTTTGGGATGGCATGGTAGAGGTGTTCAATCTCCACAACCATCCATCCTCGCCGAAGGTTTATGCGTGGTCACACGATACGGACGACCCTGCTAATCCTAAGCGGCATGTGACCGTGCTCCACATAGGCCCTGTGACCTCTCCGCAAGCCGCTGTACGCGCCGCCATCGTTCAGGAGTACCGCAATGCCAGTTGCTAAAGCCAAGCCAAAGCCGATAGGACGACCGAAGCTGCATAAGGATGATGCGAAGTCCAGCATCGTCCCGGTTCGATTCAATTCGGAAGATCGCAAACGAGTGGAGAAGGCGGCTAAAGCGAAGGGGCAAACCGTGTCGCATTTCATCCGAGAGGCGATCAATGCTGCGATCTGAAGCATTTCAAATTAGGACACTACCCTTTTTGTTGTCATCCCGTAGGGATCTGCTGTTGTTCGTTTCTTTCAGACTAAGGAGACTCTGATCAAGTCCTTTGCTCTTCTTTCTTCCATTCCGAGCAACGCGAGGAACCTGCTTTTTGTTCGGACAGGCTAAATATTCTTCAACCTAACTAGACCTTCCCTAGTGTGGTGAATCTGAAGTTTACTCCATAAATTTGTCATCCTGAGCGCGTAGCCGAAGGACCTGCTTTTGTTCGGGGTAGCGATAATTTCCTCCTCTGAATTCTTCGACGAACTTCAGAATCACCACACTACAGAAGTGTTCCCCATTGCTAAGAAGCCGTCATCTCGACCGAAGCGAGACAGCAGTATCGTCTCGCTTCGCAGAAAGACCCTATATCTCATCGTTGAGACTGCTTGATCTGCGGCTATAAGCCGCAAACAGGGTTCTTACGCCGGCACCACCATTGCCTTGGCCTTCGCAATTCCGTTCACAAATCCCTCACCAGTCTTCAAGGTATCCTCCACAATCTTCGCCGGAGTATGCGCCAGCCACTCCGCCACCGAAATATCCTGATACGTCCCGATCGGAAACACCTCCAGAAACAGCAGGTCCTCCGTCCCCGTATTCTCGATGTAGTGCGGCATCGACATGTTGATGTACCCGACATCGCCCTCTTCAAAGTCGAACGTCCGCGCCATCTTGCCCGCCTCAAAGACCGTCATGCGTCCCTTGCCGCTCACGTAGTACTGCCATTCATCGCTCAGCGGATGCCAGTGCAGCTCCCGCATCCCGCCCGGCTTCAGCCGCACGATCGCCGCCGCGATCGGCGTCACCGGAAACAGCGTCGCATCCACAATCCGCACCTCGCCCTCATGCGACACCTTCGTCGGAGCCATCGTGCTCGCCCGAAGCAGGAACTTCGTATCGTTCGCGCCCGTCCCCATCGCCGCCGCCCTCTGCTCCTCAACCAGCGGCCCCGGCTCTCTCGCCGGAAAGATAAACAACTCCTTCTTCGGCACAGTCGCAAACGTCTCCTCCGGCACGCCGAAGTTCTTCGCCAGCACCTCCTTCGGCGTGTGCGCAAACCAGTCCGTCAGCAGAAACGTCGCAAACTCGTTGTAGTTGCCCTCATTGAACACCAGCAGAAACTTGCATCCATCCGGCCCCAAACCCTGCAGCGAATGCGGTATCCCACCGGGAAACAGCCAAAGATCACCCTCCGTCACATCGTTTACAAAACTCTTGCCGTCCGCGTCTACCGCAGTAATCCGCGCGTTGCCGTAGATCATGTACGCCCACTCCGCGCTCGGATGCCAGTGCAGCTCCCGCATGCCGCCCTTGATCAGCCGCATCTCCACGCCCGCCATCGCCTTTGAGATCGGCAGCTCGCGCTCCGTCACCTGCCTCGTCCACCCCCCGTCCGTGATCCGCTTGTGCGCCAGCCCAAACGAGTACTTGAACGGCTTTACCGTGCCCTCATCGGTCTCCGGCGGCCACACCGAGCTCGGATTCTCTGCATCCACCGCTGCGTTATTCCGCCCCGGCTGTACCTCATTCGGCAGATGATGATCGGCCGACCGTGGCACCGCTCGCTCCTGCGCCTCCGCCACGGGCGCCGCAGCTACCGCAGCCAGCGCCGCACCACTCACCTCCAGAAATCGCCGTCTCGTCGTCACCTTCGCCAAATCCTCTGCCACCCGTACCTCCTCTGAGGGCACTCTGTTGAGCGCCTTGCGTTAAGGGCATGGCTTCAGCCATGCCGTAAGTGCTTTCCATGCAGTGCGGCTTTAGCCGCCGAGATCAGCGTGGTCAGAATTTCAGGACTAGATCAGAGTGTCCCGACCTTTATTGGTTACAAATCAATCGCACGGCACTGTTGTCTCTTATGGCTTCGTCTCTCGTCGTCATTCCGCACTACAAAAGTGTCATCTCGACCGGAGCGGGACGGCTTCACGTCTCGCGGAGTGGAGAGACCTGCAGTTCTGCTCGTACTCCTTCTCGAGCGTCTGCCCGCCTCAAACAAGAGACGCATTGGCATCTCTCCAAAGATGTACCCCTTCAGACGTCCGCCTTCGAGCCTATGAACATCACGCAAACAAAAGCCCCCGCCGCAATCGCCGGCAAGGGCCTTGTACGTCAACCCCCAAACGCAGGATTTACGGATGAACCGCCACAATCTGCTCGTCCGTCGCCCGCAACTCGTCTGACGCCGTCGCCAGCTTCTCCCATCCCGGCAGATCCTGGCTGCCCGTAATCAAACGCGCTCCATCGTTCAGCGTCAGGTACGTCCACGCCCACTGCCGGAACACCGAAAATCGGTTACGAAATCCGATCAAAAAGAAGATGTGCACCACCAGCCACGTCGCCCATGCCATAAACCCGCTCCAGTGCGCATGGAACGGCCACTTGATATTCGCCACAGCCTTCGATCGTCCGATCGTCGCCATGTCTCCCTTGTCGAAGTAATGGAACGCCTTATCCTTCGTCGTGCCGTCACTGCCGCTCGCCGCAACACTCAGCTTCGCGATCCGCTTTGCCGCATACGTCCCCATCTGCATCGCCGGTTGCGCCACACCCGGTACCTGCTTGCCGTCCTGGTCCACATGCGCCAGGTCTCCGCAGATAAAAATCTCCGGATGATCCGGCGGGTTCAGATGCGCATCCACCATCACGCATCCCTTCTTATCCGTCGGCACACCCAGCATCCGTCCAAGCGGCGAGGCCTGCACGCCCGCACCCCACAGCGTCACCACCGCATCGATCCGCTCGTCGCCCACCATCACATAGCCCGGCTGAATGTCTGTGACATGCGCGCCCGTCCGCACTGTCACATCAAGCCCCCGCAGCTGCTTCACCGCGCTCTCCTGCAGATCCTCCGGATATGCCGCCAGCACCTTCGGCGATCCCTCAAGGATCAGCACCTTCGCCAGACGCGGATCGATATGCCGAAAATCCTTCGCCATGTACAGCTTCGCAATATCCGAGATCGCCCCCGCCAACTCAACCCCCGTCGGCCCCCCGCCGATCACGACAAAGTTCAACGGCGGGTGCGACCCCGTCTCAAGCATCTGCCGCTCCGCTAGCTCAAACGCCAGCAGCACCCGCCGACGAATCTCCGTCGCATCCTCCACCGTCTTCAGCCCCGGCGCCAGCTTCGACCACTCATCATGCCCGAAGTACGAGTGCGTCGATCCCGTCGCCAGAATCAGATAGTCGTACTCCAGCA
>CAXTJC010000083.1:0-9349 GCA_964244225.1 uncultured Acidobacteriaceae bacterium | reverse complement strand
GCATTCTGTTCTCCTCGTGGTTACATATCTGTGGCCGAGTGTTGCAGAGGCAGTCAGGCGAGCATCTTCAGTCCATGTTTCTGAACGATCAGGAGCAGGTATTGGGTTCGAGAAGGCAGGACGCATCAAAACTGCGCATCGTCGCCTTGTCGATCGTGCCGGCCCGATCCATCCCTGCGACGGCACTGTGAATCGCCTCAAAAGCGTTGCTCTTGTACGTGCTTTTTTTAGTCATTGAACCCCCTCATCCCACTCTATCGGACTGGCAGTCCCTCGTCGTCGCGATGCCGATCGAGCGACGGCCGCCGCTTCGGCTCGGGCTTCATCGCATCGCGGTTCTCAGGGGCCGCCGGGTGCACGCCAAAGTCCCAGACCCCGAGATTGATCCGCTTCGCATCCAGAATCTCCAGCAGCGCAAACTCGCCGAAGTCGAGCGGCCGTACCGGTGTGAGCTTTTGCCAGTGGCCGCCGGCCAGCGGCTCCGCACGCACTTCTGTCACATCGTCCGGCAGGCGCCGGCCGTCCTGCGGCGAGGTAAGAGAGAAGCTTGCCAGCACGCGTGAGTCCGTGCGCACATCCGTTCGCACGATCACATACCGGCTAGCGGCTGAGCCACCCGCGCTCGCCGTCGCCGCCGCGCCGGTCGCTCCGTGCGTGTCCACCGTGAGCGCACTGCCGCTCGCCGGCGTATCCGCGTCGTCGCCGATCCGCACGTAAAGGATCGGATCCGGCACATGCACCTGCACCGCCGACCGCGTTCCCCGCAGCGTCACCACCGCGTGCGGGCTCGAGAGCGGATTCACCGCGCCCAGCAGCACGTTGTGCGCCGTGTTCCGGTTCAGCTGGCCGTCGCTCTGCGCCAGCGGCACCAGCTCCGGCGTCGATTGAAACGTGTCCAGCGCCAGCACCGAGTCCTGCTCCGGCAGATGCAGATCCGGCGCAATCTCCGGTGTCAGCGCCGCCCGTGCCGCCTCTTCCTTCAGCAGCTCCGGGTCGATCTCCGGCCCCTCCGCCGGCTGGCCGGCCGCCGTCATGGTGTGCCGCTTCTCCCAGGTATGCGTCGCGTCCAGATCCACCAGCGCCAGCGGAACGATCTCCTCCGCGCCCCCTCGTTCCGCGCTGTGGTACACCACGTTCTTGCCGACGATCCGGTAGTCCTGAACCAGCTGAAACGAGCCATCCCGCAGGATCAGGTGAATGCGCCGCGGAGCCTGGGCGGTGGCCGGCAGCTGCGCCCGCGCAACCATCGCCGCCAGAGCCGTCGCGAACACGAAACTCGCAAGAATGAGACCGGCCCGCGCAGAAATGCGTCCAGCCGTAGACTTCCAGGCAAGCTCCCGCGTCCAAGTCATTACCAGATCCCCCGACGGTTAGACGCGATCAAGACATCTCCGTGCAATCCGCCGGTCTCCTGTTCTCTCCAGGATCGTTTGCGAGGGGAGTAATCGCACGGTTTGTGACATACTTTTATTGAGTACCAGTTCTCAACATGATGCTCCGCCTCCATCCCGGTTCCAGGTCTGGTTCTAACTCCAGACATCGGCCAGCCCGGCAGTCCGCCTGGCTTGGGATCCTGGCGTTGCTCTGCGTCTCGCTTCTGTTCTGCGCGAGCACGGCGCAGGCCTGCCACGCGCACGATGCCCTGCTGCGCTCCGCCGACGGCAAGGCGCAGATCTCCGCGCCGGTCGATGAGTGCCCGCTATGCGCCGCGCCGCACGCCGCCCTGCCCGCCGGCAACCAGACCGTGGTCGGAGAGCGGCCGCAGCTGGAGCATGTCCAGGCACGCCGGCCGCTCTCTCCCCACCTCGCGCAGTGGAGCTTCCATCTCTTCAGTCGGCCCCCGCCGACCGCCTGACCCCGGCACACGAAGCAACAGGCTCGGTACGGCTCCCTGAGCGAGCGCACTCTGCCTGTCACAGCGGTATCTGCCCCTTCGGCCACCGCCCCACGTGTCGTTCACGTCACAGCGTCTTCCTCAATGAGGTTTGGCAGCCACCCTGGTTTGCGCTCTCTTCTTTTCATCGAAGACGGCCTCCATCGCGGGTCCTTCGCCGCACTCAGCCGGGAAGATGCTTCAGGAGTCACCCCATGCGGGATCTGTTTCAAAGCTCGAAGCTCACACCACTGTCTCTGGCGCCTCTGTTCGCCATCACCATGACCCTCGCCGCGGGCGCCCAGACGAACTCCGGAAGCATCTCCGGCCAGGTCACGGACCAGACCGGCGCCATCCTTCCCCGCGCGACCGTTCGCATCGGCAACACCGTTAGCGGCTACACGCGCACAACCACCACCGACGACGCGGGCCAGTACCGCTTCTTCAACATCCCCTTCAACTCCTACCGCGTCACCGTCACCAGCAAGGGCTTCTCCGATCTGACGCAGACCGCCGAGGTCAACTCGGTCGTTCCCGTCGATCTTCCGATCAAACTGAACGTCGGCGACACCTCCACAGTCGTCAGCGTGGAGGGCGGATCGGATCTGCTCGAGACCGACCCCAGCGCTCATGCCGACATCGACCGCTCGACCATCGACCGGCTTCCTGTGGAGAGCGCTTCTTCCGCCCTCAGCTCCATCGTGACGCTCGCCTCGCCGGGTGTCGCGGCGGACTCAAACGGCCTCTTCCATGGCCTGGGCGATCATGCGGAGAACTCGTTCTCGATCGACGGCCAGCCCATCACGGATCAGCAGAGCAAGGTCTTCTCGAACCAGTTCCCCGCAGACGCCATCCAGTCCTTCGAGGTGATCGACGGCGCTCCTCCGGCACAGTACGGCGACAAGACCAGCCTCGTCATCATCGCCACCACCCGCTCCGGACAGGGCATCAAGGTCCCGCACGGCATGGTCTACGCCAACTACGGCAGCTTCGGAAGCGCGGAGGCCGGGGGAAACGTCGCCTACGGCTCGGACAAGTGGGGCAACTTTCTCTCGGTCAGCGGTCTCAACTCCGGCCGCTTCCTCGATGGGCCTGAGTTCTCCGTCTTCCACGACAAAGGCAACGAGTTCAACTTCTTCGATCGCGTGGACTACCAGCTCAGCGCCGCTGCATCACTGCACACCAACGCGCAGTACACGCGCTCCTGGTTCCAGACGCCGAACACCTTCGATCAGCTCAACGTGCTCGACCAGAATGGTAACAACGTGGGCAACGCGGATCAGCGGGCCAAGATCGAGACCGTCCTGGTCGCGCCCACCTACACCCGCATCCTCAACCCCAATACTGTCTTTACCTTCGGCCCTTACTTCCGCAAGGACGGCTTCAACTACTCGCCCAGCCGCAATCCACTCGCGGACTTCGGCCCCCTCCAGCAGGAGACCCTCCAGCAGTACCGCTCCCTCACCAACACCGGGCTGCACGCAGACGTCTCCTACGTCAAAGGCATCCATAACGTGAAGGCCGGCGGCATGTACGAGCAGACCTTCCTGCGCGAGAACCTGCAGACTGGTCTGGTCGATCCAAACCTGAATGCGCCCTGTCTCGATACGAACGGCAACGCCCTGCACGGCTTCACAGATCCCAGCCAGTGCATCCCGTATCTCGGCCGGACGCCCAATCCCGCCTTCAATCCGGTGCTTCTGCCCTTCGATCTCACCCGCGGCGGAACGACCTACAGCTACCACGGCCAGACCGATGTAAAAGAACTCGCCCTCTACATCCAGGACCAGATCACCGCCGGCAGCTGGGTCTTCAATCTCGGCATCCGCGGCGACTTCTACAACGGCCTCACCACGCAGCGACAGGTGGAGCCACGCGTCGGCATCTCCTACAACGTCGCCAAAACCAAGACCGTGCTGCGCGTCGCCTACGCTCGCAGCCAGGAGACGCCCTTCAACGAGAACCTCGTGCTCTCGAGCAAGGGCTGCGACGATCCCGTCATCAACGGCATCTTCAGCACGCTTGGCGCCTGCAACTCGGGCCCCTTCAACCCCGGCTTCCGCAACGAGTTCCACGCCGGTCTGCAGCAGGCGATCGGAAAGCACTTCGTTCTCAGCGGCGACTACATCTGGAAGTACACGCATAATGCGTATGACTTCAGCATCTTCGGCAACACGCCCGTCTTCTTCCCGATCGAATGGCACAACTCGAAGATTCCGGGCTTCATCGTTCGCGCCAACGTTCCGGAGACACACGGCATCAGCGCCTATGTCGTCATGTCGTCGGTGGCTGCCCGCTTCTTCAATCCCCAGGTCGGCGGTGTCGGCACAACTGTAGGCACGCCCGGCGCCAACTTCCCCTTCCGCATCGATCACGATGAGAAGTTCAACCAGACAACCCACCTCCAGTACTCTCTGCCGTTCCGCAAAAGCGCATGGGTCGGCTTCAACTGGCGCTACGACAGCGGTCTCACCGCAGCCTCAACACCCTGCTATAACGTCGTCGGCGCGAACAGCATCTGTGCCGGGAACTCCTTCGACGCAAACGGCAATCCTCTGCTTACCCCGGGCGGACAGCCGCTGATCAACCTCTCCGGCCTGACCCCCGACCAGCAGTTTGAGGCTGGTCTCGTCTGCGACGGCGTCAGAGCCACACCGTCATCCGGCTTCAGCAGCTGCGATGCCGCCGGGCTAACCTCCAATCTGGTCCACATCCCCGCCGTGAACACCGAGGATGATGACCGGAATCCGTCGCGCATTCAGCAGCGTCATTTGTTCGACATCGCCGTCGGAGAGGACAACCTCTTCCACGGCGATAAGAACAAGGTCGGCCTGCGCGTGACCGCCATCAACGTCACCAACAACTACGCGCTCTATAACTTCCTCTCCACCTTCTCGGGAACCCACTACGTCACGCCTCGGGCGGTGACGGGTGAGGTTAGCTTCAACTTCTGAGCGGGTCACGCGGAAAGAGGGAGTCGGCCCGGCAAACGTTTAGGGCCGCCCCCCTCGGAAGCCGTCATCTCGACCGAAGCGCGCAGCGCGTAGCGGAGAGCCCCCTGTATTCCGCTCCATCGACCTTGCTTCCCGGAACCATCAAGGCGACAGCGCGTACGTCTGCTGTCATTCGCTTTTCTGAGAAACCGGCAGACCCCCGGGAGCGCGCCTGCGCTACCATAGTGTCTGCAGACGGTCGGGTGATCGCTGCCGAAAGCCGGTGCAAGCCGGTCTTTCGGGGGAGGAAAGTCCGAACTCCAAAGGGCAGTGTGCCGGATAACGTCCGGGACGGCCGCTTCAAGGCGGCTGGACGGCCAGTGCAACAGAGAGCAAACCGCCCCAGAGCTGTTGCGGTGTTTGCGCAAGCAGACACTCGCATGTACGCGGCGCTGAGGTAAGGGTGAAAGGGTGCGGTAAGAGCGCACCGCGTCCCCAGTAATGGGGGCGGCATGGTAAACCCCACACGGAGCAAGACCAAATAGGCAGGGACATGGCCGCTCCCCTCACGCGGCCATGCGCGTACCGGCCCGGTGCGCCAAGGCGAGGGAGTCTCTCTGACGCAAGTCGGGAAGGCGAACGAAACCTGCGGGTAGGTTGCTGGAGCGAGCGCAGTAATGCCTCGCCTAGAGGAATGATCGCCTAAAACAAAATTCGGCTTACGGGCCGTCTGCACAAATCAGTCCGGCGGTCTCGACCGAAAACGAGCCGCCGGACGCTTCCTCCACTGATGCATCTCCGGCTTCAAGCGTGTGCGCGCGCCGCTGCCTTCCTTTACACTCGTCAAGGCGCTCGATATGCTGAAAGCTTCGGGACGGAGAGTGCCTGTGCCTGCCACAGCCGCTCTTTTAGACCACTTTTTGGCAAGTCACTTCTTTGGCATCGTTCGCCAGAGTTTTCAATCCAACGAGAGATATCCATCAGGAGAAACAGAAATGGCCGCAGTAGACGAGAAGGTAAAGCAGATCATCGTCGAGCAGCTTCAGGTCGATGAGGCCGAAGTCACCCCGGGCGCAAGCTTCCAGGAAGATCTTGGAGCGGACTCGCTCGACGTCGTCGAACTGGTCATGCAGTTTGAAGAAGCCTTCGACATCCAGATTCCGGACGAGGACGCAGAGAAGATCAAGACGGTCAAGGATGCGGTCGACTATATCGAGAAGAGCCAGAAGGCAGGAAAGTAAGGAATGGAGCAGCGACGCGTCGTTGTGACCGGCATCGGTCTGCTGTGCGGAGTTGGCAACACAACGCAGCAGGTATGGGATGGCCTGCTCGCCGGAAAGAGCGGCATGGCGGAGATCACGCACTTCGATCTGACCGGCCATCCGGTCCGCTTTGCGGCCGAGGTCAAGAACTTCGATCCACTCGACTTCGTGGAGAAGAAAGAGTCGCGCAAGATGGGGCGGTTCATCCACTTCGCGCTGGCCGCCTCGCATGAGGCCATGCAGCACTCCGGCCTGAAGCTCGAAGGTGAGCTGGCGGAGCGCGTCGGAGTGCACATCGGCTCGGGCATCGGGGGCTTCGACGTAATCGAGCGCGAACACTCCAACATGCTGGCGGGCGGCCCGCGGAAGATCTCGCCGTTCTTCATCCCCGGCTCAATCGTCAACCTCGCTGCCGGCCATGTCAGCATCCGGCACGGCGCCAAGGGCCCGAACGAGGCGACGGCCACGGCCTGCACCTCGTCGGCGCACTCCATCGGCGACGCCTTCCGCATCATCGAGCGCGGCGACGCCGACGCCATGATCGCCGGCGGCACCGAGGCCGCGATCACACCGATGGGCGTCGGTGGCTTCGCCGCGATGAAGGCGCTCTCCACCCGCAACGACGACCCCGCACACGCCTGCCGGCCCTTCGATAAGGATCGCGACGGCTTCGTGGTCGGCGAGGGCGCCGGCATCCTGATCCTTGAGGAGCTCGAGTTCGCCAAGGCGCGCGGCGCAACCATCCTGGCCGAGGTGCTGGGCTACGGCATGAGCGCGGATGCCTTCCACATGACCGGCATGGCGCCCGAAGGCGAAGGCTGCTTCCGCGCCATGAAGGCCGCGCTGAAGGTCGCGGGGCTAGCGCCGGACCAGATCGACTACGTGAACGCGCACGCCACCAGCACTCCGCTGGGCGATGCTCTGGAGTCCAAGGCGATCGAAAATGTCTTTGGCGAGCGCGCCCACAATCACACGCTGCTGGTCAGCTCTACCAAGTCCATGACGGGGCATCTGCTGGGCGGCGCGGGCGGTCTTGAGGCCGGCATCACCATCATGGCCATGCTGCACCAGATGGCGCCCCCAACCATGAACCTGGTGGAGGCAGATCCGGAGTGCCGCCTGAACTACGTGCCCAACTCGCCGCAGCCGGCAAAGATCGACTACGCGCTCTCGAACTCCTTCGGCTTCGGTGGAACCAACGGATCGCTCGTCTTCAGACGCTGGACGGAGTAGCGAGTTTTGATTGCCACTGAAGTTTGTCATTCTGAGCGCAGCGAAGAATCCCCGTATTCTGCCTTTGTCTGCAAGACTCTCGTCGCCCTGTCACTCAGCCAGACGATGCCATCCAGCCGGATCACACCATTCCATTTGTCATTCTGAGCGCAGCGAAGAACCCGCTTCTCGCTTTTGTTTGTTTGTCATTCTGACCCTGAGCTTGCCGAAGGGGAAGAACCCCCGTCTTCTGCCTCGGTCTGCAAGGCTCTCCACAGACCCAGCCCACCCCGTCCAAATCACACCAGCCAACAGCAAAGGCCCTCTCACACGAGAGGGCCTTCCCCATGCAATAGGCGCAGGCATTACTTCATCTCAATGCCGCCCGCATTCTTCTTTTCCTTCTCCGCCTCGTTCGCCTTGCGGGCGCCCATGGCGCGCTGCGTCAACTCATCGGCCTTCGCGAGATCGGCCTTGCGCGCGGCATCGTTGCCACACTCGAGATCGGCCTTGCGGCGATAGGTCAGCTGCAGATATTCCATGGCCTGATCGTAGTTCTTATTGATGTCGATTGCTTTCGTCAGATACTCGATTCCCTGGCTGACAAGAGGGGCATTTGCGGCCTGCATCTTGGCACAGGCGGGCTTGGTCATCTTCGTGTTCCCGTCTGCCTTGTCCGTTAGGCCGTCCGCGGCGAGAATGGTGACAGCGTTCTTGTACGCCTGCATCCAGTTCACGACGCCGATTGTGTAGTACGCCTCAGGATCGTTCGGGTCGATGGCGATAACCTTCTTCTCATACTCCTTCGCCTCATCGAGCTTCTTGATATTGCGATCGATCGACGCAACCTGCTTTAGCGCGGTCAGATCGTTCGGATCCTTGGCGAGCACAGCATTGAAGCCGTCCAGCGCCTTTTGCGCCACCTTAAGATTCTCCGGCGTATCGAGGTTCGGAACAACCTGGTAGGAGTAGGCGGTCGCGAGATACAGCTTGGCAGCCTCATAGTTGGGATCAAGCTCAATGGCGGTCTGGAAGTGCTCGGTTGCCTCTTCATAGCGGGCATTCTTGAATGCCTGCACACCCTTGTTGAGCTGGTCGCGCGCCTTCAGGCGGTTACACCCGGTGGCAGAACCTAAGATCAGCGCCACCAGTGCGGCCGTAACAGGAATCCGTGCGGTCAGTTTCATGGGGTGTCTCATCTCCTTAAAAATTGCAGGCGCCATGCAGTCGCAAAGCAGACCAGGGAATTTGTTTTAGCGTGCCGGTTGATTGTAACGGTACTGTGCATCAACGTGCCAGTGCCGCTGCTCACCCACGAACGCGTAGCTCACTGTATCAGTTCTTTTCCATCTTTCGTAAGCTTCTCGGTCGACGATCTTTTTCTTTTCGTCACGAAGGTTTACACCTGCGAGTCCATTGCAACGGCGGCTACGAAGTCCTCTGCGACCACAAGCGACCTGAGAAAAAGCGACAGCCGAACGCAACTTGGCCCGGAGCCGCCGTTAGCGGTCCCGGGCCAGATCCTATTTCTGAACAACTCCGTGCTTCAGCCTACTGACCGGCTTCAGCGCGCGGCGTGATCAGACCGACGTTGTCGACGCCAGCCTGATGGCCGAAGTCGATGACCTCCGCCACGTTCTGGAAGTCGAGGTCCTTATCGCCCTTGACGAACATGACCTTCTCCGACCGGGCCGCGAAGATCTCTACCAACTTGGGCTCGATCGCATTCTTATTGAAGGCGTCCTCGTTGATCTTGTAGGACGGAGCCCCGCCGCCGTTTGAGAGCACCTGAACCACAATGGTGCGATCGTTGTCCGGTGGAGGTGTGTTGTTCTTCGGCGGCTGCGGTACCAGCGTCTCAAGGCCCTTCGGCGTCACCGGCACAATGACCATAAAGATGATCAAAAGCACCAGCAGCACGTCGATAAGCGGCGTTACGTTGATCTCCGAGACCGATCCTCCCTGTGAACCGCCACCCATTCCCATAGTGTGTCTCCTTGTCCTTGCATTCCTGGTGCTGCAACAGTCCGATTACAACCGCATGGGCCTGGCATCTGCCGCCCGGCCCG
>CAXTJC010000082.1:0-9352 GCA_964244225.1 uncultured Acidobacteriaceae bacterium | reverse complement strand
CGGCGACACCACCCAACCCCGCCTCACCGCGCCGCAAGAGCTGGCAGCCGAAGCGCGCAGCCGCGCCCGAGTCGTCATCAAAAAATAGCGCAAAGCCAGAACCGCCCGCAGTTCAACCCGCATCAATCTCCTCCCCACAAGTCCCCGCATCGGCCGCAGCACAGGTCGTAGAGCCCGATTCCGCAACGCCCCCGGCCGGCGAAGCGAAGCCGGCAGCACGTAAGGCCTGGACGCCAAAATTCGCCTCTACAACGGCAAATCCGACCGCACTAGCCCCAGCCCCAGAAGCGATCCGGCCAGAGCCAGCAGCAACAGCCGCGGCGCTCGATCTAGCAACACCTGTCGCAAGCGAAACCAAGCCGGCGCGCAAGACGCGGGCGCCAAAGTCAGTCGCTGCAACCGCAAAGCCAGCCGCAGTCGACCCGGCAGTTCCGGCCGTACATGATTCACCCCAGCCGGCTGCATCTCCGGACGCAGCCCCGGCAACGCCCGACGTGACCGATGGCCAGCCACCGGCGCGCAAGGTATGGGCGCCCAAATCCGCAACAGCCAAGAAGCAGGAAGACAGGTGATCGCGTGATGAGACTCTCTCGCCGCGGAGCGACCCAATGAGCGATGTTCTGATACGAGTCGCGGGGGCCTGCGGCAGACTTACCCTCAACCGGCCAAGCGCGATCAATGCGTTGACCTCCGAGATGGTTGCCGCTATCTCCGCTGCCCTGACGGCATGGGCTGCCGATCCCTCCATTCACTTCGTTCTACTTGACGGCGCGGGCGAGCGAGGCCTGTGCGCCGGTGGCGACATCCGCGCCATGTACCAGGCCGTCGTCTCCGGCAGTCCCAGCCTGGCAATTGACTTCTTTCGCAGCGAGTACCACCTCAACTACTTCATCTCCCGCTACCCAAAGCCCTACGTCGCCCTGATGGACGGCATCGTCATGGGAGGCGGCATCGGCGTCTCGGCGCATGGCTCGCATCGCGTCGTTACGGAGCGTTCGCAGCTCGCCATGCCCGAGGCCGCCATCGGCTTCATCCCCGATGTGGGCGGCACCTTTCTCTTGGGAATCGCGCCCGACGAGTTTGGCGTCTATCTCGGCCTCACTGGAAATCGGATAGGCGCGTCGGACGCGCTCTACTGCCGGCTTGCCGACCTCATCGTCCCCAGCAGGTCCCTCGTCGCCCTCACGGCAGAGCTCGAAACATGCGCCGACGCCGACGCGCTCGAAGCCTCGCTTCTGCGACACGCCTCGCCCTCCCCGCAGACGCCTTCAGGCCCCAGTCGTGCCTGGATCAAAGACTGCTTTAGCGCGCACACGGTTGAAGAGATCCTAGCGGCTCTCGCCTGCCATGCGGACCCGGAAGCTCAGGTCGCGCTGGAGGAGTTGAAAAAGAAGTCACCCACCTCGCTCAAGGTAACGCTCGCGGCTCTGCGCAATGGACGCAAGTGGGATGATCTCGCCTTATGCCTGCAGCAGGAGTTTCGCATCGCACAGGCTTGTCTTCGCGGCCACGACTTCGCCGAGGGTGTGCGGGCTGCGATCATCGACAAAGATCGCAACCCCGCGTGGGATCCTCTACGGCTTGAAGAGATCACTCCAGAGGTCGTGCAAAGCTATGTTGCGCCGTCGAATGTTGAGGATCTGCAGCTCGCCTCGAAGGCCGGATGAGCACTGCATCAACGACCAAAGCCGATGCCGATGACACTACGCGCCACCCGCATGCTGAGCGGATGATCGTAAGACCGCACGGGGAAGTTGTACAGCTCCAAAACACGACCGCAAAGACGAATATGGCCTTGCGCGAGACCCGGTCCAGAAGATAGCCGCCAAGCGGGTTGAACACAGCATGTGTAGCGGTAAAGGCCAGCCCCGAGAGCCTGCGTAGTCGTCGCAAGAAGGTACGTTCAACTTCATGGAATGAAGAGATGCCCGCGAGAAAAGGTCTATGTATCCAACCCTGTTCTGAATCGGTTACTATGAATCGCCAGTTGACCGATTAGTAAGTTAGAGCGCGGAGTCCGGACAGGACCGGGCTCTCTCGTCAACTCACAATGGGGCTTTCATGACTGAACATTTCGACGTGTTGATCGTAGGGGCCGGACTCTCCGGCATCAGTGCCGCTCACAGCCTGCAGAGGCACTGCCCCAAGAAGACCTACCTCATTCTGGAGGGGCGCGAGGCCCTCGGCGGAACATGGGATCTCTTCAAGTACCCCGGCCTCCGCTCCGACTCGGATATGCAGACGATGGGATTCTCCTTCCGCCCCTGGACGGAGGAGAAGTCGATTGCCGATGGTGCGAGCATTCTGAACTATTTGAAGGACACGGCGAAAGAGTACGGCATCGACCGTCACATCCGTTACAGCCAGCGAGTTGGGGAGGTACGGTGGTCCTCCGAGGAGTCGCTCTGGACAATGGAGATGCAAAACAGCGCCTCGGGTGAGCGCAATGTTCTGACTTGCTCTTTCCTCTTCATGTGCACGGGCTACTACAACTACGCCCAGGGCCATACGCCGGAGTTCGCCGGCGCCGACCAGTTCCGCGGCCGCGTCGTTCACCCGCAGCACTGGCCTACGGACCTGGACTACGCTGGCAAGCAGGTCGTTATCATCGGCAGCGGCGCTACCGCCGTCACGCTGGTCCCTTCCATGGCCAAGACTGCGGCGCACGTCACCATGCTGCAGCGATCGCCAACCTACATCGTCGCGCGGCCCGGCACCGATCCTCTGGTTGGCCGCCTAACGCAATGGATGCCGGCCAGGCTCGCCTCGAAGGTCGTTCGCTTCAGGAACATTCTTCTCGGCATGTACTTTTATAACCTCTGCCGCAGCAAGCCTGCCAAGGTCAGCGCGGCAATTATCGCCGGCGCGAAGGCATATCTCGGTGCGGACTATGACCTGACCCACTTCACACCGCGGTACAAGCCATGGGATCAGCGAATGTGCCTCGTGCCCGACGGCGATCTCTTCCAGACCATCCGCAAGGGTGACGCCTCTATCGTGACCGACACGATCGAGCGCTTTACCGAGACCGGGATCAAGCTCGCCTCTGGCAAAGAGCTTCCGGCCGATCTAATCGTGACCGCAACGGGTCTCAAGCTGCAACTGCTCAGCGGCGTCACCATCTTTATCGACGGCGAACGCATTGATCTGGCGAAGACCTATAACTACCGGGGCACGATGTTCAGCGGTATTCCCAACTTCGCGCTCACCATCGGCTACACCAACGCCTCATGGACGCTTAAGGCGGAACTCACCAGCCGGTACGTCTGCCGCATCATCAACTACATGGATCGCCACGGCTGGAAGAGCGCCGTGCCCCGCGTGAATGGCTCCATAGGAGAAAAGCCGCTAATGGACTTCTCTGCTGGTTACGTCCAGCGGGAGCTTGCACTGTTGCCCAAGCAGGGGCTGGACAAGCCGTGGTCACTGCGCCAGAACTATCCCCGCGACATCATGGATCTGCGCTACGGCAAGATGAACGATGGCGCGCTGCAGTTCTCCCGATAGGAAAAGGATGAAGCGCTCTACTGCCATACCTGGCGATAGAGTGTCTCAATTTCCTCCGCGGTCGGGATCCGCGGATTGTTCTGTGGCGAGCCGGAGGCAAGTGCCTGCGCCGTCATCGTAGGAATCAGGGCCAGATAGCGCTCGTGATCGATCCCGCACTGCCTGGGTGAAGGAACCTGCAGCTCGGCGTTGCGGCTGTACAGGCCTTCAATCAGCTGGTCGGCGGCCATAGCATCCGAATCCCCAGCCGCCGCTATACCCATGGTGCGCGCACACTCCGCATACCGGCCCAGCGCCGCCTCCACTGAAAACGCCGTAACGGCCGGCAGCAGCATGGCATTTGAGAGCCCATGCGGCACATGAAAATGCGCGCCTATCGGGCGGCTCATGCCGTGCACCAGCGCCACGCTGGCGTTCGAAAACGCGACGCCTGCCTGCGTGGCCGCCAGCATCATGGCCTCGCGAGCACTCCGGTTGTCAGGCTCGTGGAAGCTGCGCGGAAGCTCCCGCCAGATCGTCTGCATAGCTGCAAGCGCAAGCGCGTCCGTAAACTGGTTCGCGCGCCGGCTCACATAGGCCTCAATCGCGTGCGTCAGCGAGTCAGTGCCTGTATCCGCGGTCAGCCGGGCCGGCATGCTCAGAGTCAGCTCATAGTCGACGATGGCGGCGGTCGGCAGAAGCACATCACCGGCCACCAGCATCTTCTCATCGGTCTCCACATCCGTGATCACGGTGAAGCGCGTGACCTCCGATCCCGTGCCGGCCGTCGTTGGAATTGCGAGGTGCACTGGGCCTGCAAGCGGAGGAGCATGCGGTGCCTTGAAGTCTCGAACCCTGCCGCCATTGCCGGCCAGCATGCCGATCGCCTTGGATGTGTCGATCGGACTTCCCCCACCCAGGCTTACCAGGCTGTCATGCCCGCCCGCCGCAAAGACGCGAACTCCCTCTTCAACAACCGTCGTCGTCGGGTCCGGCAGGGTCTCGTGGAAGATCTCACAGCTCAGGCCCGCATCGCGGATCTGCTTCTGCAAGCGAGCGGCCAGCTCCGACTTCATCATGAACTGATCCGTCACCACCAGCGGCCGCTTTGCGTTCAGCCGAAGCAGCACAGAGGCCACCTCTGCAAAGGTCCCGCCGCCGATCTTCAGCAGCGACGGCATACGAATTTCAGAGCTCACGCACGGTCCTCCATACTTCCTTTACGATCCAAGATTGCCGGTCTGCTCATTTCGTCTGCGGGAATCCCAGGTCGACCTTGCTGCTTGCGGGATCGGGCCAGCGGCTGGTGACGATCTTCGCGCGAGTGTAAAACTGGATGCCCTCCGGTCCATACATATGCAGGTCGCCAAAGAGCGAGGACTTCCGCCGCCAAAGCTGTAGCTGGCGACCGGCACGGGCAGCGGAACGTTGACCCCGACCATGCCCGCTTCCACCTCAAACTGGAATCGCCGCGCCGCGCCGCCATCGCGCGTGAAGATGGCCGCGCCATTGCCGTAAGGGTTGTCGTTGATCAGGCGCAGCGCCTCGGCGAAAGTCTCTGTGCGCATCACCGAGAGCACCGGGCCGAAGATCTCATCGGTATAGCAGCGCGTCTCCGGCTGCACATGGTCGACGAGCGAGGCGCCGAGAAAGAATCCGTCTCCGTCCGTCGCTGGATTCGCTCGCCCATCGACCGTGACGGTCGCGCCCTGCTCGCGCGCGGAGTCGAGATAGGAGGCGACCCGGTCGCGATGCTCGCGCGTGATCAGCGGCCCCATCTCCGACGCCGCTTCGAGCCCCGGTCCAACCTTGATCACCGCAATGCGCTGCCGGATCGCGGCTACCAGCGGGTCCGCCGCGGCACCCACGGCGACCACAACCGAGATCGCCATGCAGCGCTGCCCCGCCGCCCCGTACCCGGCGGAGACGGCCGCATCGGCGGCAGCTTCAATATCGGCATCAGGCAGCACCAGCATGTGGTTCTTGGCGCCGCCGAGCGCCTGTACGCGCTTGCCGTTGCGTGTGCCCGTCTCATAGACGAAGCGAGCCACGGGCGTGGACCCGACGAAGCTGATGGCCTTGATGTCGGGATGCGCGAGCAGTCGGTCGACGGCAACCTTATCGCCCTGCACCACGTTCAGCACACCTGCGGGCAGCCCCGCCTGCTGGGCGAGTTCGGCAAGATACAGACCAGCCGACGGCACCTTTTCGGATGGCTTCAGTAGAAAGGTATTCCCGCAGGCGATGGCGTTGGCCAGCATCCACATCGGCACCATCGCCGGAAAGTTAAACGGCGTAATACCCGCGACCACGCCCAGCGGCTGGCGGATCTGATAGACGTCCACGCCGCTGCTCACCTGCTCCGTAAAGCTGCCGCGCAAGAGCGCCGGAACCCCGCAGGCGAACTCCACATTCTCAAGCCCGCGAGCGATCTCGCCGCGCGCATCGGCCAGCGTCTTGCCGTTCTCGGTTGAAAGAATCCGCGCCAGCTGCTCCCGGTTTGCATCGATCAGGTTGCGAAAGCGAAACAGTATCTCGGCCCGCTTCGCCAGGGCTGTCGCGCGCCAGCCAGGAAAGGCGGCTTTGGCCACCGCTACCGCGAGATCGACATCGTCGCTGCTCGCAAAGTTTACGTGCGCGTGCGGTTTGCCAGTCGCGGGATTCCAAACCGTGCCATACCGCCCGGACTGCGTGATGTGCGGTGCGCCGCCAATCATCGACTCCACGCTGAGCAGAATAGGGTCGGACACTGTGGTCTCAGAGACAAGCGTAGCGGTCATGGCGATCCTATGTGGCGCAAAAAGCGCCGCGTGAAAATGAAAAAAACTACTCTATTGCCCTACAGGGTGAGCTGTCGAAGACAAATGCGGCATCCATTCGACCTTCATACGACCCTTGTTCTTGAGAATCCAGATGACAGCAGCAAGCTGCTGCGAGTATCTTACCGCGAGGACAGTAGAGTACGACTCAAGGCATAAGCAATGAATATTCCTCTCTCCCCTTTACGATTTCTCCGCCATGCGGAGCGCCAGTACGCCAGCCGGACAGCTGTTGTCTCCCGAGGAGAGCGCTTCACCTATCGGCAGTTCGGCGATCGTGCGGCCCGGCTCGCGGGGGCGCTGCGCCAGATCGGCGTTCAGCCCGGCGAGCGAGTGGCGTTTCTCGGAACCAACTCGCATCGGCTGCTTGAGGCCTACTTCGGTGTACTCGAGGCCGGCGCCGTGCTTCTGCCGCTCAACATCCGGCTCGCCGCCAGCGAACTCGAATTCGTTCTCAATGACTCTGGAGCCAGCGTTCTCTTCATCGACAAGCAGTTCCTGCCGCTGGTCGAGTCCTTCCGCCACAAGGTGCCGTCGGTCCGCCTCTTCTGCCAGCTGGAGGGCACGGTCGAAGCCGACTGGCTCCTGCCGCAGAGCTACGACACATGGATCGACGCCGCCGACGCATATCGCTGCGATATCAGCCTGATCGACGAAGATGCGGTCGCCGAGATCTTCTACACCAGCGGCACCAGCGCACAGCCCAAGGGTGTCATGCTGACGAATCGCAACATCTACCTTCATGCCCTGCACGCCAGCATCAATCTTACTGTCAGGAACGGGGCCGTGGAAATGCACACCATTCCCTTGTTTCACGCCAATGGCTGGGGAATCGCGCACTTCCTCACCATGCTGGGCGGCAAACACGTGATGGTCGATACCTTCGATCCGGTCGCGATCTTCCGCTATATCGAGATGGAACGCGTGAACTACTTCAACGCCGTGCCATTTATGGCCACCGTTCTGGTCAATCACCCGCGGCGGACGGAGTTCGATATGAGCAGCCTCGAGCGCATCGTGATCGGCGGAGCTGCCTCCTCGCCGACCCTGATTCGCGAGGTGGAGCAGGCCTTCGGCTGCACCTGCTTCTCTGGCTACGGCCTCACCGAAACCTCGCCCGTGCTCTCTATCTCCCCCATGAAGCCCGAGCTCGCCCTTGATGTGGAGAACCGGTACGTCCGGCAGGCCATGACCGGCTACGCCATGCCCGGCGTTGAGATGCACATCGTCGGTCCTGACGGCGAATGGCTCGCTGAAGACGGCGAGGTCTTCGGCGAGCTGATCGCACGCGGCGACGGTATTATGAAAGGCTATTGGAACCAGCCGGAACTCTCCGCGGAAGCTCTGCGCGGAGGCTGGTTCCACACCGGAGACATGGCCACCCTGGACAGCCATGGTTATGTGCTGATCGTCGATCGCAAGAAGGACATCATCGTCAGCGGCGGAGAGAACATCTCCTCACTTGAGGTGGAAAAGGCCATGCTGGCCCATCCCGCCATCCTCGAGATCGCCGTCATCCCGGTCTCGGATGAGCGATGGGGCGAGGTGCCCAAAGCGCTGGTCGTTCTCAAAGCCGAGGCCATCGTGACCGAACAGGAGTTGATTGACTTCAGCCGCTCTACACTCAGCCACTACAAGTGCCCCAAAAGCGTGCAGTTCGTGGAGTCCCTGCCCAAGACCGGCACCGGCAAGGTGCTGAAGAAGAACCTGCGCACGCAGTACGAAGGAAAGCCCGTGGCGGAGCTTGCGCGTCCCTGACGCACAAGCTTCCGCAGATGTTTGGGAGAAGCTCAGCGGTCCAGCTTCTGCCCTGAAAATGCGCGTTCACGCAGCAGCGGAGAGACCGTAAACTTCTCGCCAAGCTCGTCGCGATACTTTTCCAAACCATCAACAACAGTTTTCAAACCAATTCTGTCCGCCCAGAACATCGGTCCACCCTTCACCGCCGGCCAGCCATAGCCGAAGACCCACACAATATCAATGTCCGACGCGCGCTGGGCTATGCCCTCTTCCAGAATCTTCGCGCCCTCATTGACCATGGTGTAGAGCGTGCGCGCCACGATCTCCTCCTCCTCGATCGGCCGCGGCACGCGCCCCGCCTGATCACGGAATCGCGTGACGATCTCAGTAGTCACAGGAGATGGCGTGGGACGGCGGCTGTCGTCGTAGTCGTAGTAGCCGGCCTTCGTCTTCTGGCCCCAGCGGCCCTCCGCGCACAGCGCATCGCTGATGCTCTCGATGCGGCTCGTATCGCGATGCCAACCGATATCCACCCCCGCAAGATCCGACATCTGAAACGGCCCCATGGGCATGCCGAACGCCGTATGCACGCGATCGATCTGCTCGGGCGTCGCGCCCTCGAGCAGCAGCGCGGTCGCTTCATCCTGCCGTGGCATCAACATGCGATTCCCAATAAATCCGTAACAGACGCCGGCAACCACCGGTACCTTGCGAATCCGGCGCGCCAGATCCATCGCAGTCGCCAGCGCGTCCGGCGCCGTCTGCGCGCCGCGCACCACCTCCACCAGCTTCATCACGTTTGCCGGAGAAAAGAAGTGAGTTCCCAGCACGTCCTGCGGCCGCGCCGTGCAGGCGGCCAGGGTATCGATGCTGAGATAGCTGGTATTCGAGGCCAGCATGGCACCGGGTTTCGCCACTGTGTCGAGCCGCCTGAAGATCTCCTGCTTGACTTCCATGTTCTCGTACACGGCCTCGATGACCAGGTCGCACTCCGCCAGCGCCGTGAACTCGAGCGTCGGCGAGAGCAGCCCCATCGCCTGCTCTACCTGCTCCGGCGTCAGCCGTCCCTTCGCCGCGCTTGCCTCGTAGTTCCGTCGCATCACCGCGACCCCACGATCGAGCGCCTCCGCCCCCGTCTCTACTAGGGTGACGGGAATCCCAGCCGAAAGAAAGTTCATCGAGATTCCGCCGCCCATCGTGCCTGCGCCGATCACGCCAACTCTGCCGATCGCTCGCAGCGCCGTCCCTTTAGGCAGGCCGGCCACCTTCGCCGCAGCCCGCTCAGCGAAGAAGATGTGCCGCAGCCC
>CAXTJC010000081.1:0-9360 GCA_964244225.1 uncultured Acidobacteriaceae bacterium | reverse complement strand
AGTCCTTTGCTTTTCTTTCTTCCATTCCGAGCAACGCGAGGAACCTGCTTTTGCTCGGACCAGCTAGGGCACTCTGATTAAACGTTACCTCTGTTAAGGGCATGGCTTCAGCCATGCCTTATGGGCTTTCTTTGCTGTGCGGCTTTAGCCGCGAAGGTCAGCTTGGACATAATTCAGGAACAAATCAGAGAGTGTCCCTAAAGTCTTATTTTGGAATAAAAGGCCTTTGACCCGATCCTGGAAGACCTTCACGCGACTTCAGCCTCTCAACATGCAGCCCATTGCACCATGAGCTCCCCAACGTACCCGCCTTCCATCCCGCCGGCCCCTGCGCTGATTCCAATGCCGATTCCAGACCGCTACTCCCGCCAGATCCTCTTTCCGGGCATCGGAGAAGCCGGTCAGCAGGCCCTAGGCCGCGCCTGTGTCGCCATCGTCGGTGTCGGCGCCACCGGAGCCGCCACCGCCTCGCTCCTTGCCCGCGCCGGCGTTGGCCACCTGATCCTCATCGACCGCGATTTCGTCGAGCCCTCCAACCTTCAGCGCCAGATCCTCTTCGACGAACAGGACGCCGCCGACTCCCTTCCCAAAGCCGAGGCCGCCCGCCGTAAGCTCCTCGCCGCCAACTCCTCCATCCGCGTCACCGCCCACATCGCCGATCTCGTCCCCGCCAACATCCACGATCTTCTCGGCCCCGCCCATCTCATCCTTGACGCCACCGACAACTTCGAAACCCGCTATCTCCTCAACGACTTCGCCGTCCAGCAAGGCATCCCGTGGATCTACGCCGCCGCCGTCGGCGCCTACGCCGCCACCATGACCATCCTTCCCCGGCCGGCACCAGACCTCCCAGAAGCCTTCATCTCGCCCCCCCCAGAAGTTGTCATTCTGAGCGCAGCGAAGAATCCCCGTATTTCGTCTTTAATCACGGAGCGAAGCGACGCATCCTTAACCCCAGTCCCACCTCTCCCAGAAGCCGTCATCTCAACCGAGCATCGCGAGTGGAGACACCCCTGTATTTCACCCACTGGCAAAGAGCAATACGCCCCCACCGCCTGCCTCGCCTGCATCTTCCCCAAGCCCCCCACCGGCCCCGTCGAGACCTGCGACACCGCCGGCATCCTCTCCACCGCCGTCAACCTCGCCGCCTCTCTCCAGGTCACCGAAGCCCTGAAGATCCTCACCGGCCAGCTCCATCTCCTCCGCCGCACCCTCGTCTCGTTTGAACTGTGGCAGCCTACCGCCGCCAGCCGCCTCGACCACGCCGAGATCTCCGCTTCCACACCGCGCCCCGGCTGCGAGGTCTGCGATCTCCGCCGCTTCACCCATCTCGCCGGCACCCTCCGTCCCCACATCACCCTGTGCGGCCGCGACTCCGTCCAGATCCACGAGCACCATCGCCCCATCGATCTCGCCGCCATGCAGACCAGCCTCGCCACGCATCCGGAGATCACCGACGTCCGATCGAACTCCCTCCTCCTCCGCTTCCGCCGCGGCGCCCATACCCTCACCGTCTTTGCCGATGGCCGCGCCCTCATTCACGGCACCACCGACATCACCCTCGCCCGCACCCTCTACGCCCGCTTCATCGGCGCCTGAGTTCAGGCACATCCGCTCGTAACCTGCGGCCCTCATCCACACGCAACCTTTCCCCCAGCCCCATCCTCTATCACAGCAGCAGGCACAACCGGGTTGCGATAGGCTTGGAGACAGCCTGGCGCCACCTTGCACCACTTCTCCCAGACGGAGTCAGGCAAATGCACCTAGAAGGTCAAATCATGAATCAAGCAAAGCCTGTGCCTGGCTCGTTTAAACGGAATCCCCCCATCGCGGGAGAAGTAGAGGCCATCGAAGCCGCGAAGAACGGCGACGCCGAAGCCTTCTCAAAGCTCTACGCCCTGCACAAACGTCGCGTCTACACCCTTTGTCTGCGCATGCTCGGCAACGTCTCCGAAGCCGAGGACATGACCCAGGAAGCCTTCCTGCATCTCTTCCGCAAGATCGGTTCCTTTCGCGGGGAGTCGGCCTTTTCCACCTGGCTCCATCGCCTCACCGTCAATCTCGTGCTCATGCACCTGCGCAAAAAAGGTCTGCATTTGGTCTCGCTCGAAGAGACCATCAACCCCTCTGAAGAAGACGCCCCAAAACGCGACTTCGGCGCACGCGATCCGCAGCTCTCCGGCTCGGTCGACCGCGTTGCTCTCGAGCGCGCCGTCGGCTCGCTGCCTCCCGGCTATCGCATGGTCTTCGTCCTTCACGATGTCGAAGGCTTCGAGCACAACGAGATCGCCACCATGCTTGAGTGCTCCACCGGCAACAGCAAGTCACAGCTGCACAAAGCCCGTCTCAAACTGCGTGAACTCCTGCGCCAGTCTGAAGTCCTTCCTCTTACCGCGCTCTCCGAGGTGCTCCAGTGAACGACCCCGGCACATCCCTCAATCTGGACTCCATGACTCCGGACGAATTTCAGGCTCGCCTGCCTGAGCTCTTCGCCGCCGGCAGCGGCCGCATCAGTGAGGATCCTCGCTTCACAAAATTCTTTCATGAGAACCCCACCTGCGAAGCCCTCGTTCGCGATCTCGAGTACATCGCTGACGCCGCCCGGCAGCTGCTTGACCCTGGAATCGAAGAACCCAGCGACGCCGTCTGGGACAGCATCCAGAGCAAACTAAAGATCGCCGCCGTCGGCGAAGAACCAGCCTGACTCAGGTTCTCCTCTTTGTTTGTCATTCTGAGCGCAGCGAAGAACCTGCTTCTCGCTTTTGCTTTTGTTTGTCACTCTGAGGTTTTATTGGTTTGTCATTCTGAGCGCAGCGAAGAATCCCCGCATTTGTCTTTAGTCACGGAGCGAAGCGACGTACCAAAGCTCCCGTAACCACCATTTCTCTTGCATCCCAATCAAAAACCGTCTACCGTACTCACAGCAATGAACACGAACCTCATGACCGGCCGATTTACTTATTGCTACTGGTGGTATCCAGCGGCTGCGGCAGGTTCGTGTCTCTCTAGCTAGACCCTCTAAAAAGAGACTCTCTCCTCCACAGCCGCGACCCACCAGGGTCGCGGTTTTGTTTTGTCCCTCACTCTCACCGGAGCCCGTCATGCAGACCCTGTCGATCGAAGCCACCGAAGCCGCTCTTCCAGCCCTTCCGCCCTCCCTCACCCGCATCGTTCTCACCGGGTTTATGGGTGCCGGAAAATCCACCGTCGGCCGCCAGCTCGCGGCTCGGCTCGGCTGGAGCTTCCTCGATCTCGACGATGCCGTGGAAGAGCTCGCCGGACTCTCCATCCCTGAAATCTTCGCCACCCTGGGCGAGCCGCAGCTCCGCCGCTTTGAGTCTCGCGCCCTCGCCCGCGCCCTCGCTCGTCCCCACACCGTCATCGCCCTCGGCGGTGGAGCCCCGGAGACCCTCGGCAACCGCCTCCTCATCGAGCAGACCCCCGGCACCGTCGCCATCTTTCTCGATGCTCCGTTCCCCACCCTCTTCGACCGCTGCATGCTCCAGGCCCTCAATCCCTCCGCCACCCTCCGCCCCAACCTCGCCGATCCCGCCGCCACCGAGGCCCGCTTCCGCCTTCGTCACCCAATCTACCGCCGCCTCGCCCGCCACACCCTCGAAACCTCCGCCCTCACCGCCGAGGCCACCGTCCCCGCCCTCCTCAATCTGCTCACCAGCTAGACAGATTCTGAACAAGTCCTTTGCTTTTCTTTCTTCCATTCCGAGCAACGCGAGGAACCTGCTTTTTCTCCAACCGACGAAACGGCATTCTCTCCTCCAGACCCAAAACAAAGAAACCACGCACACAGCTCTCAAAATCAGACCACCGCAGCATCCAAGCACCTGATGAACACCCTCGCTCCCGCCGAAGACACCTCCACCCCATCGGTCAGCACCTCGCCGCGCAAACGGCAGGTTCATGGCTATATCCTCTTTGTCTTCGCAGTTCTGCTTGCCCTAGCGCTCGGCTACCATCTCCTCAAAGAGCTGGAAATTCTTTACGTGAGCGCTCTCTTCGCCGTCGTCCTCACCCCGATTGTCCGCCACATCCAGACCCTCCGCATCCGCCGCTGGTCCCCCTCACGCGGCCTGGCCATCGTCATCCTCATAGCCGCCGTCGCCCTGGCTCTCTTCTTCTTCTTCTGGATCGCCCTCCCGCCGGTCCTTCGCGACCTCCGCCAGTTCATCATGGACGTGCCCGCCCGCACTCCGCTGCTGGTAGCCCGCATTAAACGCCTTCCCCTGGCCAATCACATCGGCGTCGATGAAGCCGCCGCCCGCGCGCAGAACGCCCTTGCCGCCACCGCCAGCTATCTCTTCGGGGCGCTCCCTGACTGGCTCTCCCACGTCTTCGACATCCTCACCGCCGCCTTCCTCTGCATCTACTTCATGCTCGAAGGCGGCGAGGCCTACGCCTACTTCCTCTCTCTCTTCACCCCAAAGCCCCGCGCCCGCCTCAACTTCACCCTGCAAAAAGCCGAGGTCAAGATGAGCAAATGGCTCCTCGGCCAGGGCTCGCTCATGCTCATCCTCGGTGTCGCCAGCACCGTCGTCTTCGGCATCTTGCACGTCCGCTACTTCGTTCTTCTCGGCGTCCTCATGGGTCTGCTCAACATCATCCCCATCGCCGGCGGCGTCGTGACCATCATCCTCGCCGGCGGCGTCGCCGCACTCGACTCCTGGCCCAAGATGGCCGGCGTCTTCATCTTCTACGCGATCTACATCAACCTCGAAAACGCCGTCCTCACCCCGCGCATCATGAAGTCCTCAGTCGATCTCATGGGCCTCACCGTCCTGGTCGCCCTACTCGTCGGCACCGCCCTCGCCGGCATCGTCGGCGCCCTCGTCGCGGTCCCAACCGCCGCCCTCATTACCGTCCTGCTCAATGAATACGCCGTCAAACACGACCCCCAAACCCACGCCGTCGCCCAGACCTGACGCCCTTGATCGCCCTAACGACATTCTGAAGCCATGCCCTTATGTTCAGCAGACTCTGATCAAGTCCTTTGCATTTCTTTCTTCCATTCCGAGCAACGCGAGGAACCTGCTTTTCGTGCTTTTCGTTCGGACCGGCTAAACGCTTCTTCGGCTTGATCAGACCTTCGTTAAGGGCACAGCTTCAGCCATGCCATAGCGACTTCCGTGCACCGCGGCTTCAGCGGCTGAGGTCAGCTCGGGTCTACTTTCAGGACTAAATCAGAATGTCCTTTAGAGCACTGTTCCCCTTAGTACAGAGGTGTCATCTCGACCGGAGCGAGACCGCCTTTTCGTCTCGCGAAGTGGAGAGACCTGCAGCTTACTCATACCGGCTACACACCTTCAGGAACTCTGCTTTAGAAACTGTCATCTCGACCGCAGCGGAGAGACCTGCAGTCCCATCCAGAGCAGCGAGACGCCTTTCAACGCCACTGCTATCCTCAACTCGTGGCCGATCTCAACCTCTCCCAGCCTGAGCGCCGAAACTTCGCCGTTCCCATCGTCCTTGCGCTAGTCGTTCTCGGCCTCGTCGGCTTCTTCGTCTTCCGCTTTACACCCCACACCACGGCGGATGTCGCCATCACGCGCGTCGACGTCTTCCCCGCCCACACCGTCTTCAAGTCCGACTCGATCGTCGTCGGAGACGATCCCTCGCAGGACGATCTCTACGCCCTCGTTACCGTCCGCATCACCGACCGCCTTCGCCTTCCACTCTTCCTCAAAGACATCACCGCCACCCTCATCCCCTCCGATGGCTCCCTTCCCCCCGCCACCAGCGCCGTCGAGCACGCGCAGCTTGAAAATCTCTACACCAGCTTCCCCACCCTCCGGAAGCTAGCCGCCGCCCAGACCGTACCGCTCCTCCTCCGCGAGTCCCGCATCGACCCTAACCAGACCGTCGAGGGCTACGTCATCCTCCACTTCCCTGTAACCGCCGGCGTCTGGAATGGCCGCAACGACGCCGTCCTCACCCTCGACCTCTACCACCAGCAATCCCTCACCGCCGCCATCCCAAAAAACCAAGCCAACACACCCGCGCAGGCCCACCCATAGCGGCTCTCACCCAAACCTGATCAATCAGTCCAAGCCTGTTCGATCAGGCAAAGAAAGCCGTCATCTCGACCGTAGCCGTGCGGCTCTATCGCACGGCGCAGTGGAGAGACCCCTGTATTTCGTCTTTGCTGTTGCATGTTTTGCTCTGCCCGCCAACGACCTCTTAC
This sequence comes from uncultured Acidobacteriaceae bacterium, assembly GCA_964244225.1. Classification (GTDB taxonomy): domain Bacteria; phylum Acidobacteriota; class Terriglobia; order Terriglobales; family Acidobacteriaceae; genus Edaphobacter. The sequence continues at coordinate 3,164 of CAXTJC010000081.1, read as the reverse complement.
CTCCGCCCACTCAGCCGCCCCAGCACACCTTTCAACGCATCGAGCTTCTGCCCAGCTTCCCCGAGCTTTCCAGCCGCCGTCAACCGCTGGTAATCGTCAAAGTCCCGGCTCGCCTCGTTAATCAAAGCGCTGGTGTCCGGCTGCGTCGCTACAGCTCCCCGCGTCTCAGTCGCCGGCCCAGGCGCAGGCGCACTCGTCTGCGTCAACGTCGATGCCTCGCCCTCAAACAACGACCGCAGCGCCGCCTCAAACGTCGTTCCATACGCCAGCTTGTCCTGCAGCGCGAGCACCACCAGCCGCAGCTCCGGCATCGGGCTCTGCTCCGCCTGCAGATAGATCGGCTCGGCATAGAGCAGCGCCCGTCCCATCGGGATCACCAGCAGGCTCCCGCGCAGCACATGCGATCCCTGCTGATTCCACAGCGTCAACTGGCCGGAGAGCTGTGCGTTCTGATCGATGCGTGCCTCGATCTGCTGCGGCCCGTCGATCAGCCGCGTCTTCGGAAAGTCATAGACCACCGTCGTCCCGTAGTTCTCGCCATCGCTCCGTCCGGCAATCCAGCCAATCAGGTTGTTCCGGTTCGCCGGAGTAAACGGAAGAATCTCCACAAACTCCTCCTTCGTCCCTCCCGGCAGCTTCATCAGCACAAAGTTCGGCTGCATCGCTTGCACGGCCTGTTGACCGTCCGCACCCGCTCTGGTCTCCGTCGCAACCGTCCATAGATCCTCGCGGTTGAAGAAAACTTCAGGATTCGTCATGTGATACAGGCCGTACACCTGCGACTGCAGATCGAAGATCCCCTCCGGATACCGAACATGGCGCCGCAGATCGGCCGGCATCGCTGCCGCATCCCGGAACAGGCCCGGAAACACTCGTCGATACGCCCCAATCACCGGATCGTCCGTCTCGAAAACATAGAACGAAGTGCTCCCGTTGTAGGCGTCGACCACCGCCTTCACGCTGTTACAAATGTAGTTGACCGATTCATCCCCCTGCCGGTAATGCGTCGAGTAGGGATAGCTATCGGAGGTCGTATACGCATCAAGAATCCACGATAGCCGGCCATCCTCACCCACCACCATATACGGGTCCTGGTCGAAGACCAGAAAGGGAGCCAGCTTTGAAACCCGCTCGCGAATGTTGCGCCGCATCAGCAGCCGACTATTGGCATTCACATCATCGCTGAACGGCAGCGTCCCCAGGTCGCCGCGCGAGATCGCCAGCAGAAGCCGCCGCCCAAAGCTGCCGACAGCGATGCCGCCCTCCCCCTCGTACGACGTCAGATTGTTGCTCTGGCCCTGCGGATAGTTGAACTCCTGCTGCCTCGTCTTCACGTACACATCGGTATCGGTCAGCTCGCCAAAGTACACCTCGGGCCGCGTGACGTTGAGTCCCGGCACCGTGCTCTGCACCGGCATATTGCTCAGCAGCAGCAGCGGCAGACCCTCGCCGCTGAAGCCGTTCACCGGATTCATCGTCAGCCCGTAGCCATGCGTATAAATCAGCTTTTCATTGATCCAGTTCCGGCTGCTTACCGGCAGCTTCTCGACATTCAGCTCGCGTGCGGCGAGCATCACCTCGCGCGTCGTTCCGTTCAGGTCGTAGCGGTCGATATCGACTTCAGGAAAGTCGTAATACGTTCGAATCTCCTGCACCTGCCGCAGCGTATCCTGCAGCGCGCGCCAGTCCCACAGCCGTATGTTGTCGAGCGTCGGTTGATTGTGTGCCGCATCCGTCGCGCCCACCGTCATCTCCGCCGGAAACTCACTCCGCGAGAACCGGTCGAGACCATAGGCCTTCCGCGTCAGCTCGATATTGTGTGCAATGTACGGACCCTCACGAACCAGCTGATTCGGCTTCACCACAAAGCTGCTGACATACCAGCCCACAACGCTCAAAAGCACATAGCACAGTGCCGCCGGAAGCGCGGCCGCCACAACCCCCGCGCCGCGCGATCGCCGCGTCGCATTTACCCCCGCGATCACCGCGCCCACCAACAGCGCCGCCGAGACCAGCAGCAGACCCGGCAGCGTCACATGCGCGTCCGTGTACGTCACCCCGTCGAAGAGCGTGTGGTGATCGAGCACCGCCTGATACCGGCCGACATACACCGTCATCGCAAGCACCAGCAGAAGAAAAGAGCCGGCCAGCGAGATCCCGCGCCATGGCGACGTCGTATAGCTGAACCGTCGTGTCTCGAGCGTCCGCGATCCGCTCGTAATCACCAAAAACAGCACCGCAATCGCGCAGCTCGCAATTGCCAGCGTCAGCAGCCAGCCGTCGATCACCTGCCAGCCCGGAAGCGTAAACAAAAAGAAGCTCAACGGCTTGCCAAATATCGGATCGCCCGCGCCGCCCGCCCCGTGCGGCGCATACCATAGCAGCGCCAGCGTCGGCCACTCCGCCATCATCGTAAGCCCCGCCAGCAGCGCCACCACAACCGACACGCCGAGCGAAATCCAGCGCAGCGCCGGCGCAACCGGCAGCATAAGCCGCTGCCCACCCACCACAATCGCATGCGCCCCCGGCAGATCATCCGCATGCGATCGTCGGATCACAACAAATGCACCGTAAAGCAGCAGGAAGGAGCTCGCAGCAAACAGCGAAAACACCCCAGCCTCCAGACGCAGCGTCTTCCAGAAGACGCTTCCATAGCCGAGCGATCCAAACCAGAGCAGGTCAACCCAGCTCGACAGCACGGTCTGCCCGGCAATCAGGCAGCCCACAAACAGAGCCGCCGCCGCGAGCAGCCAGCGCCGCCGTCCACCCGGCTGCTTCTCCTGCGGCAAATCAATGTAATCCGGCACATTCCCTCCGCACTCCTCCGCCATCGAGGGATCATCGCGATTCTACAAGGCGTGCACCTCCCTCCCCGGAGCCGCTTCGCTTCCCCCTTCAAAACCGTGGGAATTCGTAACCGTTCCAGTCCGCCCGCGTCAGACCGCAGCAGCGTTACAAAACTGTCAATCCGACCTTTATATCGAAGTGTCCCATAGGGAAAGACCTGTCATCTCGACCGAAGCCGGGGTCCCCGGCGAGCGAATCTGCTCGTTGGGGTGGGACGCCGGGGTCCCCGGCGAGCGAATCTGCTCACTGGGGTGGGACGCCCGGGTCCCCGGCGAGCGAATCTGCTCGTTGGGGTGAAAGCAAAACGGCTTCTTCGT
>CAXTJC010000080.1:0-9410 GCA_964244225.1 uncultured Acidobacteriaceae bacterium | reverse complement strand
CGTCATGCGTGGGTCCATCGACCAAAGGTCGATTCCGCTCCGGAACGGAGCCCAAAACCACCTAGCCCCTCGAACTCTTGTTTTTGCTTGTCATTCTGGAGCGCAGCGAAGAATCCCCGCACCTTCTACGTGGCGGCACAACCTCTCACCAAGCCAAGCCAAAGGCGGGTGCCCCATGCATGACAGTTCCTTCGTCATGCGTGGGTCCATCGACCAAAGGTCGATTCCGCTCCGGAACGGAGCCCAACTCCCCTGACCACCAACTGTCACCCACCACGCCATTCCCTCCCACCACACCGCAAAACCGACGAACCCTGGCGCACCAACCCAACCGCCACTGCTAAACTTGAACCATATCGAACTCGCCTCAGCCATTTTCTCGGTTTCACCGCCAAACCGGCCTGTTTCAAAGACTTTGCCCGTAAAGTACGGGAGGGGGGAGGCCCCGTATGCCACCGTCTGCCACAACCACCGGCCACTTCCACGAGCAGACCCGCGCCGAGTGCGCCGTCATCTCGCTCGACCACGTCACCCGCGAGTACACCGGCCACGCCGGCACCGTGCACGCCCTTGAAGCCGCCACCTTCTCGATCGTGGCCGGCGAGTGGGTCGCCATCACCGGACCCTCCGGCTCCGGCAAGAGCACCCTCGTCAACATGCTCGGCTGCCTCGACCGTCCCACCCGCGGCGAGCTCCGCATCGATGGCGTCGACGTCAAGAGCATGTCCGCCACCGCACTCGACCGCTTCCGCGCCGACAAGGTCGGCTTCATCTTCCAGCAGTTCCACCTCATCCCTTATCTCACCGCGCTTGAGAACGTCATGCTCGCCCAGTACTTCCACTCCATGACCGACGCCACCGAAGCCCGCGCGGCCTTGGCACGCGTAGGACTTTCAGACCGCGCCGAGCACCTGCCCAGCGAGCTCTCCGGCGGCGAGCAGCAGCGCGTCTGCATCGCCCGCGCACTCATCAATAACCCACCGATCTTGCTCGCTGACGAACCTACGGGGAATCTGGACGAGGCCAACCAGACCATCGTCGCCGGCCTGCTCTCCGACCTTCACGCGCAAGGTCACACCATCGTCATGGTCACCCACGATCCCGAGATGGCATCGCTCGCCAGCCGCCGTATCGCCCTCAACCACGGCCGCGTCTTCTGCCACCCCACCGCCCCGGTAGTCACCCTGCGCCGGTAAACGAGCTTCTACCGCTCGCCCCACTTCAGCTTCGACCGCAGCACATTAAACAGCCCATTCGGCTGGTGCCGCAGCAGCCGCACCACATGCTCCGAGCGCGTGCAGCTGATTAGGTCGTCCACCTGCACCGAGACACCCTCCTGCCCATCCACCGTCAGGTACGTCTCATTCGGCACTCCCACCACATGAATGCAGACCTTCGAGCTCGACGGCACCACGATCGGCCGCAGCGTCAGCAGGTGCGGACAGATCGGCGTCACAATCGTCGCCGGCACCGACGGCATCACGATCGGCCCATTCGCCGCCAGGTTATACGCCGTAGATCCCGTCGCTGTGGACACGATAATGCCGTCCGCCCGAAACGTAGCCACCCGCTGCGAGTCGATATCCACCGAGAAGTCCGCCATGCGCGCGATCGTGCCCTTCGCCACCACTACGTCGTTCAGCGCCGTCCACGTCTGCAGCAGCGTCCCGTCCCGCCGCAGCTCCGCCTGCATCATCTCGCGCGAGTCGATCACGGCGCAGTTCGAGCACCACGCATCGAGCGTCCCATACAGGTCCGAGAGCGGAACCTCCGTCAGAAATCCCAGCGATCCCAGGTTGACCGAGAGGATCGGCGTCTTTGTCGTCGCGAACGCCCGCGCCGCGGAGATCAAGGTGCCGTCTCCACCCAGCACGATCACCAGGTTAGGGTTGTGCTTCGGCAGCGCCTCGCGCCGCACCCCCGTCAATCCCGGCACGTACGCCGCGCTTGACTCATCAAGCACCGCATCGTAGCTGCGGTCGCGCAGCCAGCCGATCAGTTCAGGAAGAAGGGTCGCCAGGTCGGGCTTCTGTGGCTTGGAGATGATCGCGGCAAGCATCATGCAGCTTTAGTGTATCCGCGAAGCCGGTTGCGTCTCCGGCTTGAAGCGCGCATGCAGCAGATACTCATAGTTCCCTTCCATCCCGCGAATCGGCGAGTCCACCACCTCCAGCCCCACGCCGCCCAGCCGCCGCAGCGTCTCGGCCACCTTCTCGATCGCCAGCTGCCGCGCCGCCTCGTCGCGCACAATGCCTCCCTTCCCCACGTGCTCGCGCCCCGCCTCAAACTGCGGCTTCACCAGCACCACCGCCTCCCCCACCCATGCGGCATCCGGCCGGCCAAGCGCCCCAACCACCGCCGGCAGCACCAGCGAGGCGCCGATGAACGAGACGTCCATGGCAAAGAACACCGGTGTCGCCGCCCCCGGCGAGAGCAGGCTGCCCGGCGCGAGCAGGCGCGCATTCGTGCGCTCGCGAAGCTGAACCCGCGCGTCCTGCCGCAGCCGTTCGGCCATCTGCCCATACCCCGTGTCCACGCCGATCACACTCGCCGCCCCATGCTGCAGCATGCAATCGATGAAGCCGCCGGTCGAGGTCCCGATATCAACACACGCCGCTCCATGCAGGTCGACGGCCCACAAGGACAGCGCGCGTTCGAGCTTCAACCCACCGCGGCTCACATAGCGCAGATCGTCCCCCGTCACACGCAGAACCGCGTCCGGCTTCATCGCCGCTCCGGGTTTATCGACACGTTGTTCATCGACCAGCACGCGTCCGGCAAGAATCAGCGCCTGCGCCCGCTCCCGCGACGGCGTCAGACCGCGCTCTACCATCAGCTTGTCCAGGCGCAACCGCTCCGCCATCTATCCTCTTTTCACGTCATTGTTGCGTGTTGCCGGAAACGAGACCCCCATGATGCGAGCTCGTGTAATGTCGGATACAGTGGTATCGGTCGCGGAAGGTATCTACACCTTGGTAACTTTTGGCGCTTTTCGCGATTTAGTGGGAAGATCCTTCCAATCTGCTTTGATTCTAGGTGCGTTTGTATGTTGAGAGAGACGGGACCAGAAGACAGTCGGCCGCCACTAGGGCCTGACGATGTCACCCTGCTGAAGATGGTTCAGCGCGGTGACGAGTCAGCCATGGGCTCACTGTACGACCGGTACGGAAAAATCGTCTATTCCGTCGCTCTTCGGGTGCTTCGTGATCCGGCTTCGGCAGAGGATGTGCTGCAGGAGATATTTCTGCAGATCTGGCGCAATCCAGACAGCTTTATCGCAACCCGCGGCACTCTGGGAGGCTGGCTCGCCGTTGTCTCCCGGAATCGCTCGATTGATGCTCTGCGGCGCAAAAAGCCCTCCGAGCAGGTCGACGATATGCAGCTTCCCTCAGGCTACGACCTCGGGGAGGAAGCAATCCGCAACGGCATGATGGACAAGGCTCGGGTCATCATCGGCAAACTGCCGAACGAGCAGCGAAAGACGCTCGAGATGGCGTTCTTCGACGGCCTTACCCACTCCGAGATCGCCGAGATGACCGGCGACCCGCTCGGGACAGTCAAGACTCGAATCCGCAGCGCGCTGTTGACGCTGAGAAAGGGGCTGCAGGCATGAACTCGAACCGTCATATCGATCCAGAAGATCTCGCATTGTTCGCCCTGCAGTTCCTCAGTCCGGAGCAGAACCAGCAGGTTCGTCTGCATCTTGAGGGCTGTTCCCTCTGCCGCGAAGAGCTGGCGCAGATTCAGGGCGATCTCGCCGTGCTTGCAAGCACCGCGGAGCCCCACTCTCCGCCCGCGCTCGGCCGCGATCGCCTGCTCCAGCAGATCGCTCGCGAGCCGAAGCAGCGGGTCGCTCCCATCTCGCGCTCAACAGACTCGCGCTCAGCAGACTCCCGCGCGACCAATTCGGCGGATGCCTCGGATCTGCCCGTCTTTGCCCCGACCTCGCAGAGGCCTGCCGACCTCTCGCGTCCACGCTCAGGCGCTGCCCCCACCTTCGGGCAGTCCATAACTGACGACGACGCTGCCCGTTCCGCGAAGCCGCATCTCGCCACGCGCGTCCTGCCCTGGGTGGGTTGGGCCGTAGCCGCCGGTCTCGCCGTCATGGTCACGCAGAGCTCCCGCGAGCGGGAGGCTCTCCGCGGCGAGGTCGAGTCCGTCAACCACCAGATTGCGCTCGTCACCGCGCAGAGCAACGACGCCCGCCGTCTGCTGGATACCATCAACGATCCGTCGGCACAGCGCGTCACCCTCACACTCTCGAAGCAGGCGCCCGTCCCGCAGGGCAAGGCCACCTACGTCGCGTCCAAGGGAGCTCTCGTCTTCATCGCCAACAACATGGAGCCGCTTGAGCCCGCCAAGGTCTACGAGCTCTGGATCATTCCCGCGGGCGGCAGCGCCCCCATCGCCGTCGGCACCTTCCATCCCGACGCCTCCGGCAATGCCAGCCTGATCATGCCCAAGCTCCCACAGGGCGTCACCGCCAAGGCTTTCGGGATCACGGTAGAAAACGAAGGCGGCGCGCAAACCCCCACCATGCCCATCATCATGGCCGGAGCGGCCGGCGCCTAGTATCTTTAGTCTGAAGCTCGCATCATAAGCTGTCATCCTGAGCACAGCGAAGGACCTGCTTTTTGTTCGAGTCAATAACTCCTGGAAGCCGTCATCTCGACCGGAGCGAGACAGCGTTATCGTCTCTCGTAGTGGAGAGACCCCTGTATTCGTCGCTTCAATTGCTTGGTCTGCGGCTATAAGCTGCTAAAACCTGCAGCTTCTAAACAGATCTATAGCGAAGTGTTCCCATCGGTATAAAGGTGTCATCTCGACCGAACCAAAACGGCTTCTCCGTTTTGCAAAGTGGAGAGACCTGCAGCTTGCGTACATCGGCTGCATACCTTCAAGAACTTCGCCTTAAGTCTCATTGAACACAGCAAAGGCCAGGTCGTCGCGACCTGGCCTTGCCTTGACTCTTTACACCCATTGCTACTGGGCAGTCACGCGCACTTGAACACCTCGACCCTGTAGATCCAGGTAGGTCTGTACCTGGTTCACATCAGTCCGCAGAATTGTTATCAGACTGGTTTCCTTCGATGTGATGTAGACCTTCCCCGTCGGCGTTCCCGACGTCCCGACCAGAAAGTTCGGATGCCCCGCCACGGTGAGCGTAGCCTCGAGGGCGTTTGTCTCCAGATTAATCACACTTACGGTTCCACAGCCGTTTGTCGGCAGAATTGCGGCGGCTGGCGGCAGCTTCACAGTAGCCGTGGCGCAGTCCACCGTGTCCCCGGAGTTCGCAACGTACGCCTTCGTTCCATCCGAGAGCACCGACACCACCACCGGATTCAGCCCGACCGGAATCGTGGCCAGCACCTGACCGAAGTTCGCCGCGTCGATCGGATTATTCGGATCGCAGGCCGGGTTCGATGCCAGCGCGACCGCGCTGCACAGCGGCGTATTGATGATCGTGACCGAACCCGGTATAGTCCCGGTTCCGGCGTTCAGCACGGCAATCTCATTCCGGGTCGAGATCAGGTCGCCCCACAACGGCGCCGTGCCCACCGGCACCGTCGGATGCGTGCTGTCGAGCGTATTCGTCTGCGAGTTGATCACGCTCACCGTGTTGCTGCCGCGATTCATGATGAACACGCGCCGCGTGTCCGCCGACATCACGCCATAGACCGGGTTCACGCCCACATTGATCGTGTTCGAGATCGTCGGCAGCCCCACCGAGAGGTTCTCGATCGCGGCGACTTGGCCGACAGCAACACCGTTACCCTGGCTGATCGAGTACACCCGCGGCGCAGCCGGCACGCCCACGATGTAGATCGGGTTCGCGCTCACCGGCAGCTCCTGCCGGAGAGCCGGCCCGGCCGCTCCCCCCGTCGCCGAAAAGCTGGCCGTCGAAAGCTGCGCGACCAGGCTGCGCCCCGGCTCGGTTATGTAAATGTTGCTGCCGGGAATAAAAATACTGTTCGGGAGCGGCGTGCTCGGCAGCAGCGATGACGAGAGAACATCATTCGAAAGCAGCGTAGAGGGCGATAACGTAAAGCTGTTGATCGTGCCGTCGTTATTCAGCGTGTATCCCGTCCCCGCGCTTCCCGTCGCGCTGGTCGCGTCGAGCGCCAGGTAGTAGGGTGAAATCCCAATCGCGGTGGTATTCAGAATCGTATCGCCCGAAAAGTCGACGAAGGTCACCAGCCCAGGCCCGGCCGCGCTCGGCTGCGAGATCGCCACGGCATACTTATTCGGCTGGCCCGCGGGGCCCACCGGATTGATCGCCGCCACCACCGGCCGGTACGTGTTTCCGCATCCCAGAGCGGCCATCGCAAGCGCGGACACAAGAGCGGCGGGTAATGCAGCGGCCGTTATTGCAGCGAAAAGAGGTGCAAGGTGTCGACGATGACCGGACACGCTGCGCCGGCGCTTCTCTGCTGCTTGAATGACTTGTGACAAACCTGCTCCCACGTTCTCGCTTCGGTTGGCTATGCTTCCTTTGAGATTGTAAATCAGTGACGCCGAAGACTATGAGGACGAACCCGATGGCGCATCCACGCCCTCCCACTCAAACCCAACCTCCGCCCTCGCCGACCAAGGCCATCCCGGCCGCGCGCGATCGTCTGCAGAGACGCGCGCTCACGGCTCTGGTCACCGCCTGTCTCATCGCCGGCATCGCGCACCTTGAGCTCGCCGCCTGGCAGTCACGCCGTCTGTCTCCGTGGCCCATCCTGCTCAGCCTCTGCTTCGCACTAGTAGTGTGGCGTCTCCGCGCCGCAACCGCCCCCGCCTCCGCCATCGGCGGCCTGATCTGCCTTCTGCTGGCCACCCGCACCGGACCCCTCACGGCCGGCGCGCACTCCCTCACCGGGCCACTCTCCCCGTCTCTGCTTCCGCTCATCGCCCTCTTCCTGCTCACCTTCACCGCCACCCGCTACAAACGCCGCGCCAAGGAAGCCGTCGGCCTGGCCGAGCCGCGAGCTGGCCGCCGCGCCGCGCAGATCGTCGCCAACCTCGGCGTTGCGGGCCTCTGCACTGCCCTCGGCTTCTACCCGGGCACCCTCGCAGCTCTCGCCGAAGCCACCGCGGACACCCTCTCCTCCGAGATCGGCCAGGCGCTCGGCGGCCCCACCTGGCTGCTCACCAGCCTGCGCCCCGTCGCCCCCGGCACTGACGGCGGCATCAGCCTGCGCGGCACGGCCGCCGGTCTTGCCGGAGCCGCCCTCGTAGTTCTCGCCGGCCTGCCCTCGCCGCACACGGCTGCCGTAATTTTCGCCACCGCCGCCGCCGGCCTCTTGTTCGACAGCCTGCTCGGTGCCACCGTAGAGCGGCGCGGCCTGATCGGCAACGATCTGGTCAACGTCAGCTCCACGCTCGTCTCCGCGTTGCTCGCGTGGCTGCTCCTGCACTCACCCCACCTGAGCTGAAGCAGCGCCATAGCAGAAAGCTCAGTCGCCCTCTCCCCGCCCTTCGATCACCCGGTACAGGCTGCTGCCATGCAGATTCAGCCGGAACGAGGTGTAGCTCGCAATCTCGTGCACATAGCGCATCGCCAGGTCGTAGCCGCTGATGTGTCCCACCGCCAACCGCGGCGACGTGTACACATCGAGGCCTGCCTCCTCGCACAGCGCGCGGATGCGAAACATATGCGTCCCATCCGACACCACCACAATATGCCGCAGGCCATGGTCTCGCGCAATCGCCGCCAGCCGGTGCACCTGCTGCTCGGTATCGATTGAGGTCGTCTCGGCGATGATGTCTTCAAGCGGCACCCCACGCGCCAGCAGATAGTCGCGGCCGACTCCGCCCTCCGTCTTGCCGGAGTCCTTATCGCCTCCGCCGCCCAGCGTAATCACCACCGGCGCGATGCCCTTTTGGTACAGGTCGACCGCGTGGTCCAGCCGCGCATGCAGCACCGGCGAGGGCCGCCCCGCATATTCCGCCGCGCCAAACACCGCGATCGCATCCGACACCACTGCCTGGTCCTCGGCCGCAAGCTCAGCGATCCGCTCATAGATCGCCACGCACCACACCATCGCGAGCGCCAGCGCCGTCAGCAGCAGAACGCCAACCAGACGCACGCCCGTCCGCCGATGCACCGTCTTTAGAGCAGGTTGGACCATGGCCAGATGAAAAGTGTACGGCAGGTTGCCGCCCGCAAGCGCTCTGACGGCCTACCGCTATCGTTGCAGCGCCAGCGCAATCTCGTGCGTCGGGATCGCCCCCTCGCGCAGAATCATCCAGGAGTTCCCCCCGCCCGAAAGGTCCACGATCGTCGTCGCCGTCGATCGCGCTGTCGGTCCACCATCGACGATCAGCGGCAGATCGCTGCCCAGCTGCTCACGCACGCAGTTCGCATACGTGCACTCCGGCAGACCCTGCAGGTTCGCTGAGGTCGCCGTGATCGGCAGCCCCAGCTCCTTCACGATCGCGCGCGGAATCGCCGCCTCCGGCACACGCAGCGCCACATTGCCCGTATTCGCCGTCACCCGCAGCGGCAGCCGCGATCCCGCCTTCACGATGATCGTGAGCGGTCCCGGCCAGAACCGCTCCGACAGGCGATCGAAGGCGCCGTCAATCCCACGCGCCAGCTCAAACGCCTGCGAGACATCGCTGATCAGCAGCGAAAGCGGCTTGTGTCGTGAGCGCGTCTTCATCTCGTAAATACGGTCCACCGCCCACAGGTTGACCGGATCGACCGCCAGACCGTAAAAGGTGTCGGTAGGAATAGCCACCACCTGGCCCGCCCGCAGCGCGCGCACCACGCGCTCGACATGCGCCGCCTCCGGCTCGTCCGGATGAATCTTCAACATCTCTGCTGCCAAAAGTCGCTCCACGGCGGCGGTTCGCACCTGGCAAACTCTCAGGAACACCGCAATGCCACAACCTAGCATAACCCTTCCGCTAGCGTTGTAATTCGTTCGCACGCGTCACCAAACTATCATCCTGAGCGGAGCGAAGGACCCGCGCATCCCGCCTTCTCTTGATCGTCCTTTTTGATTTGTCTCCTGAGCGCAGCGAGGAACCTCCGCAACTCATCTACTTTTTGATCGTCCTTTTTAATTTGTCATCCTGAGCGCAGCGAGGGACCTCCGCAACTCATCTACTTCTTGATTGTTCTTTTTGATTTGTCATCCTGAGCGCAGCGAAGGACCCGCTTCTCGCCTTTGCTTCATCGTCTGTCCTCTTTAAGGACTTGCTCTCCAAGTTGTACCCGTCGAAATATCCAAACAAACGTCAGATTTATCACGGTAGGCTTCAATCCACCGCTCCGGGCCGCCGCGCCACCCGGCGTAAGATCAGAGCCTGATGCCGCCCATCGAAACCATCGTCTCCAGCCGGCGGAACCCCCGTGTCAAGCAGCTTCGCGGCGCCTTCGCCGGACATCCCCGCCTCTCGAACGGCCTCATCGCACT
>CAXTJC010000079.1:0-9413 GCA_964244225.1 uncultured Acidobacteriaceae bacterium | reverse complement strand
GAAACCGGAGCCGCCCGCAAACCCATCCTCCGCTGGAAAGCCCCGCCCGCCTCCACTCCCTTAACCCCAGACACCGCCGCCAAAGAGTGGTAGCTCCTGAGTGGCGTTCTCTCTCTAGTAACGAGTCCTTCTGGTTGGCCTGGCCGGTCGAATCTATTTACAAATAATAGGAGTGGGATTACTGAGCGTCTGAGTGAAGCCGTAAGCTGTCAAGGTTGCACTAACAGTCACCTCAGAAGTTGTAGCGAGACAAGTAGATACCCCGTTGGTAGCATCATCCGCGCTGCTTATGGAGACGATCTTTGGATCCGAAGTCATCCATTGTGCACGCATGTTTTGATACAGATTTGTACTGGCGCAGCCAGGACCGACTTCCGAGCCAACGCCTGCAACGAAAGACTCCTGATTGCCGGGTGGTATAGCTTTGTGATCGGGAGCAGCGAGAGGATCAGCCGGCCTTACCAACATCGCGAAGCCGGTAGGGGTACAGCTTTTTGGGGGGACTACCTGTTGTACGCCCGTGCCGCATCCAGTTAAACCAGCGCAGACCGCGCTGAGTATGACCAATGTGACTAAATGCTTCATGAGACGATGTACACCTCTGGCTTATGTAAGTTTGTTGTTATCGCTAGCGTCCGATTCTTGGACTGACTCTAGTATCGAAAGACTTCTTCCGTATCTTGCAGGAGCAGAACATGACGGTCCCGGCCCGAAAACCGAGGCCGACATTACATTTGATCCGATGCGGCTAATGCGTTGCTGTTGCAGAGGTGCTAAAGCCCACACACCACCCGCCTCCAACGCCTAGACGAAACCAGAGCCGCCCTTAAATCCATCCTCCGCTGGAAAGCCCCGATCGCCTCCACAACCCTTACTCCAGACACCGCAACTAAGCAGTGGAAGAAACCCACAAACGTTAGCTTTTTACCGTCTCGCGAAGGCTCGCCCTTGCTGCCCGCAAATCGATTTTGCTTTTACGTCCATGCGCTTCCAGAAGATATAGGAGTTCACTTCCGCTAAGTAGCGTAAGTGGCTTGCCCATCGCGAACTCGTACGCATCTGGCCCATACGTTGAGGTCGTTACGAGAATACCCTTCGTGGCTCCCTCGTTGTGTACCGTTCCGTAAAGGTCACGAACAGCCGCAACTCCAACTACGTTGGTATATCGCTTTGCCTGAATCACTATCTTGCCACCTCGAATAGGATCCGGATCGAATGCTATAGCGTCTACACCACCGTCTCGGCTGGCTTGCGTGATCTTGACTTCACCACCGTTTTTACTGAATTCCTTTTCAAAAACTTCACGTATGAGATTCTCAAAGTCCAACCAATCCATAGCCGCCAGATTTGTTCTGTCATCAAGAGCTTCGAGCACTTTATAAGAATCGATAAAACGTTCGTCCTCCCGACTTATTGAAATAACCGGGCGCACTGGCGTTAACTCGACGAGCTTACTGCTTGAGACACCCTTCAGTTTCCGGAAGGCTGGTGGCCCACCCTCAACAACCACAAATATATCGGTGCCCCATCCTTCGCATCGCGAAGGGTGGGACGTAAAACGCCAGCCCTCCTCGCGCTATCCGCACGAGCTCCTCCCCAACACCCAAACACTCCCACCGATCGAAGTTCCTACCAATGGTCTACACTGGCCTCCTCCCCGCCAAGCCACACCACAGAGAGGCACACCCATGACCCTCCTCCGGCGACGCACCGTCCCCAGTCCCTAGCCGCACTTCTTCCTGCCACCCTCGTCCCCGCACTTCTCCGCGCCGACGACCCGGCCCTTACCAACTACCGCAACCGCTCTCCCGGGATCAGGGCCGCTACGGCCCCAAACTTCTTCGCCATGGAGCATAACCACACCGCCAAAGGCGGCCCCTTCCGACACTTCCACCACATAGAAGACGAGTGGTTCTACGTCCTTGAAGGCGAGTACCGCGTCGAGGTCGGCGGCGAACTCCACACCCTCAAAGCCGGCGGCTCCAACCTGGACCCCCGCGGCATCCCCCACGTCTTCGCCCCGGCCGGTTCGCGACCGCGCCTTATACGTTCCCAAGCCGGCCCTACCTCCGGCCGCATGCTCATCACCTACGCCCCCGCGGGCCGCATGGAAGAGTTCTTCAGCTTCCAGGACCAGGACGGCGGCCGCAAGTACAGCCCCAACCCCGACCTCATGCTCACCTACGGCATGGAGCGCGTCGGCCCGCCCCCGCCGTCGACTAACCTCAACATCCGCCCGGGACACCCGAAAACATAAGACCGAGGCTTTGGCGCACTCTCCCCATCCACTCCAATACACTCAATACAGCAAAGGCCCCACACAATGTGGGGCCTCTGCCATGACTACCAACCGCCGCTAGCTCAGTCCACACCTAACCCCAATCCTTCAAAGACTTTGACCCTCGAGTATGGGGAGGGGAGGGGTACGCTATTGCGCCGCCACCGTCACGTACTCATCCACCTTCTCCCACTTCACGTGCATCTCCGTCGTCTTGCCCTTCGTATTCTCAAACGTAATCGTCATGGCCTCCTGCGGCGAGGCCAGCGCGTTCTGCGTCATCGCCGTCCGCCCCAGATCCTTGCTTTGGTCGTACTCCGTTCCCCACTGCCCGGTCTGCTTGTTCACGATCAGCATCCACGCATCCTTCTCGCTCGGCAGCGAATAGAGCGTGTACGTCCCCGCCGGCACCATCAGGTTGCCAATCTTCAGCGCCGTCGTGGTGATGAAGGTCGTCGCCGGATTCGCGCCCGTCCGCCATACCTTTCCATACGGCACTAGCTCCCCCATGATCTTTCGCCCGCGCATCGCAGGCGAGTTGTAGTTGACGGTCAGCGGCTTGCCATCCAGCATCACACGCGCAGTAGCCGCCGGGCTTGGCAGCTTCTTCCCGCCCGCCGGCGCATCCATCTTCATTCCGCCCATACCCTGCGCCATCCCCGCCGTTCCTATCGCACAACATCCCAAAATCACCGTCGCCGCCATCATCTTCAACCGCATCGTCGTCCCTCGCTCGCCAATCTCCCGCAGCCTGCAATCGTCATCTCTGTGAGCAGGCACAGCGGCACCTTCATGCTCCTCCGCAGCCACTGCACTGTCAAACGCCAACTCACAAAACCCGCGCTCAATCATGCTAGGCTTAATATCAAGTGCGCCCGTAGCTCAGCTGGATAGAGCAACAGCCTCCGAAGCTGTAGGTCAGACGTTCGAATCGTCTCGGGCGCACCATCCTCCTCTTACTCCTGCGAATCCTCCTCGCTCCCAACGCCATCTGAGACTCACCATGCCGTTCCCCCTCAAAACCTGCGCCGTCTGCTCTGAAGAGTTCGAACTCAAGCCCGGCAAGCCCGGCTTCGCCAATCGCTGCCCCACGTGCAGCGAACCCGAAAGCTCCGACTCCGCCAGCAAGGTTTCCATGGACGCCGACGAACGCCGCAACCTCGCCGAAGCAAACGAAGCTCGCCGCCAATCCATGCGCAATCTCCTCTACCGGAAGGACAGCTAGAAGGCTTTGGGTCCTTGCCGGCGCGATCGCGGAGCATCCTACGGTGCACAGCTCGATGGACGGAACACCATGCATGCAACTCACCCCCCCTCGGTTCGGGTCTCGTCATGCGCTTGAAGCTTCGCTCCGCACCATCTCTTGAGAAGCACCCTAAACGCATCTTCCTGCTTGTCTCCAGCGCCCTCGTTCTCGTCCTCTACTGGCGCTCCTTTAGCTCTCCCTTTCTCTATGATGACCTCGACCAAATCGTAAAGAACTCAAACCTCGACTCATGGGACGCCTTCGCTCAACGCTTTCTGTTGCGGCCTGTCTCCTTGACAACGTCGTTTTCAGGCCAGGGGGGGTCAATCTATCGTCCGCTCTTCTGGCTCTCTCTCTTTATCGACCGTTCTGTCTGGGGAGTTGCCGCTGGCGGCTTTCACGCAACCAACGTCCTACTCCATCTGCTCAATGGCAATCTCGCGTTTGCACTTCTACGGCGGCTGAGCCTGTCGGTCCGCTCCGCTGCAGCGATCAGCCTGCTCTGGCTCTCGTTACCCGTCAATACTGAAGTTGTTGCATGGGTGAGCGGCCGCGCCTACGCGTTGTGCACCCTGTTCCTCCTGCTCTGTCTTCTTTGCGCTTTGAACTATCTTCGCGGTGGCAGATTTCGGTGGGCGAGTCTGTGCTTTGTCACCGCTGCGTGCGCCCTTCTTTCGCATGAGCTTGGCATCGTCATCCTGCCCCTCGCGCTTCTACTCGTATTCAGTCAGCAGCCGCAAGGGTCCAGACGTCTGCTCGAAACGCTAGGCGTCCTGTGTCTAGCGCTTACCGGCGTGGAAGCTCTGCGCTTCGCGGTTGGGGTTAAAACCTTTTCCGGGCTGGCTTCTCCACGATGGGCCGGCCTGATGGTATGGACCTACAGCGCGCTCACACTACTGCCCGTGCACATGAGCATGGAGCGCTCCACCTCCGTTTTGCTCAGCCAGCCGCATCGCTGGCTTCCCGTTCAGATCGCGTGCCTCGCTCTCGTGTTCGGCTACGCCCTGCTCCGTCGTCGCACAAACCCGGCCCTGCTCGGCTCCCTTACATGGTTCGTCGTCTGCATCGCGCCGTTTTCCCTCTTCGTGAGTTATCAAGGCGTGGCAGAGCGGTTTGCCTATCTCGCGTCCCTCGGACTCGCCGGAGCCCCAATCCTTCTGTGCTCTCCTTCCGCGCAGCCACGATTCCGCCGCTCTCTCCTGCTCGCCACAGCCATCTGGTCCGTGTGGAACATCGCCAGGACTACAGTGCGGGTGAAAGACTGGTCCGATCCTATCCGGCTCTACCGAAGCTCTTTGCAGGCGACACCGCAGAGCCCCTTGCTGCACTTCAATCTGGCGTATTCCCTGCGCGAGCAGGGCGACCTTCAAGGGGCTCTCCGCGAATATGAACGCACTCTCCAGATCAACCGGAGCTATCCTCACGGCTTTGCAGGGCTGGGCGATGTCTACCTGCAGCTCCATGCCTTCACCGCGGCGCAGGCAGCTTACAGCCAGGCGCTCGCGCAGGACCCCCACGATACTGCTGTACTCCTGAATAGCGGAACCGCCTTCCAAA
Source organism: uncultured Acidobacteriaceae bacterium (assembly GCA_964244225.1). Lineage (GTDB taxonomy): Bacteria > Acidobacteriota > Terriglobia > Terriglobales > Acidobacteriaceae > Edaphobacter. The sequence goes on along the minus strand of CAXTJC010000079.1, from coordinate 4,332 downwards.
GCGCAGGCTTGTTCAGCGAAGCAAAGACCTCCTACGACCGGGTGCTGCAGCTTGACCCGGCAAGCAGTGCAGCCCACGTCAATCTGGGCGTGCTCTATCTCAGTGCAAACCAGTCGCAGGATGCAATGCACCAGTTCGCCATGGCAATCGATCAGAAAACCAGGGACCCTGTCCCCTACTACGATCTTGCTGTCATCTTGCAACAGGCCGGGCGTTCTGACTTAGCGCTTGTCTTGTACAAAAAGGTCCTTGAACTAAGGCCCAACGACGAAGACACGTTGCGCAATATCCGATTGATGCAGCAGGCGCGCTGAGGCGTCCTTCTCCTTTCGTCACCCAGTAGAACTCCCGCCGCCGCAGCAGACACAACGTAACATCACGGCTCAGGCGCCACCCCGCCGCAGCTCCTTCGTCTTCAGCACGATCAGGTACTCATAGATCGACTGCAGAGTCGCATACGTCACGCCCGCCGCGCCATCCAGCACCGCACCCCGCACAAACATCATGTAGAGCCACTTGAGCAGCGGCCGGCCGGGTAGTTTGTAGAACAAGGCCTTCTGGTGCAGCCGCCGCTCGTGGAAGTCCTCCGCCGCCAGCGCGCTCTTCAGCGAGGGATCGTTCAACCCCTGCTGCCGGAAGATCAGCTCCGCCTCCATCGTCGAGTACACATCATGCTTCCGCACCCAGTGCCCGATGCCCTTCGAGAACGGAAAGTGGTCCATCGGCTGCGTGAGCGTGTTCACAACGCTCTCAACCTCAATTACCTCATTGATCGCTCGTGTGTACCGCGCCCGCTCCGGTCGCACCAGACGGATGTAGAACGGCGAGATTTGCGCATGTTTTAACCACGTCCCGAACAGGTAATCGCGTCTGCGAATGCTGAAGCCGGAGACCTCAGCTCCGGCCTCCGCCACCGTTCGTTGCATCTCGCGCCCCAGCGGCTCCGGGATTCGCTCATCCGCATCGAGCAGCAGAAGCCATGCGTGACGGAACGGCACCGTCCGCAGCGCAGCGTTCCGATGTGACGCATAGTCGTCAAACACCCGCTCGTACACGGCCGCCCCTGCCGCTCGCGCTATCGCGACCGTCTCATCCGTGCTGTACGAGTCGAAGACATGAACATCGTCCGACCACGCCACGGACGAAAGGCACGCCGGCAGATCCTTTGCCTCGTTCTTCGTCAGAATCAGGACCGAAATCATTTCCTATCGCCTGTAAGTAAAACTTGTTAAATACAGCGTAAAGCGACACCTATAGGCATGTTGATTTATGCATAATTCTGCATAAATCAAGAGCAAGGAAGGTAACTCTGGTTCAAACTCTCGGGTAATCAAGCAATAAGTACCAACATTACTAGTCGAAACACACAGAATAAGGAAAAAAATGCTTGGTTTGCTTCTCGAATCCTTTAGCTGTTACCGGACTTTCCAGTAAATCCGTGGTTTGTGTGCATTTACCTGCACACAGCACATCAGAACAATCTCTATGTGATTCATTCTATTACTTCTAATTTGGCCTCAGAGCTGCATTAGTGATGGACAGCAAAGTGATCAAGTCAAGCTCTTCCATATTGAGCCAGCTCCACTTCGCTACGGTCCAGTTCACACCATTGCACCACCCGCTTACGCGGTTATCTAGGAGGAGTATGAATCAGCTCTTGAAGACCTTGGCTCTCGGTGCCACCCTTGTTGCCTCTGCTACGATCGCCTCAGCTTCGACGTTCTACATCGGAAGCTATGGCACGCCGAACGAAGGCACAACCAACCCCGGCTTCTATAACCAACCCACCTACTTTGCCCCCTATCAGCCTGGTGCGCCCGCGGGTAACTTTGCCACGGGATCCTCGTACGGTTTTGGCAAGCAGGGGACATACGACCTAGCTGGCACCAGCCCGATATGGACCGGACCCCTCTCCGTGAACGGTGTCGCCTCCTCGTATATCTCCGTCAATCCCGGCGATGGACCGAACGGCGGAACGGTTGAACCAAACGGAATCTATGGGTATCACAGCTACTTCTATACTCCAGCTGGCACAGTATTTGGCGGCAACCTCTCGGTTCTGGCAGATGACACTGTTGATGTGTTCCTGAATGGCACGCAGATCATCTTCAACAGCAATGGCGCAAGCGGCGGATATCCGAACTGCTCCGCAACCGCCCCGAACTGCATCACAGCGACGTCGGCTCAGTTCCTGAGCTCTTACTTCCGCACTGATGGCGGCCCGAACGACCTCTACTTTGAGGTGTATCAGGAGGGCCACTATTCTACTGGTCTCGACTTCGTCGGCACTGTCACCGCGACGCCAGAACCAGGGACGCTGATGCTTCTCGGAACCGGTCTCCTCGGATCAGCAGGCACCCTGCTTCGCCGCATGCGGTCATAGACAGGTCTTCCTTCGCTGTTTCACCTCCTTACAAGCCCGGCAGACTCCTGCCGGGCTTTCTGCTGCACTTCAAATCAATCTCGCTGTCACAGCATCCGGTCGCACAGCCCCACTCCGCACAGTGCATCACACACGACGGTGCCATTGGCGTCTCTGTGTTCAATCAACTTGACGGACAAACGATCGAGCCCTGTGGCAGCACGGCTCAACCTGGAGTACATCGCGGTCGTTGCCTCACCCAATCGGTAGAGGCTTCTCTGTCTCGTGCGGTATGGAGCAGGTCAGAAGAACTCGCCGAGGCGAAGCACGGTTAACATTGCCTGTTTTCTTCGGTACAGCAGACCCGAGCCGTCGAGAATTGAGCTCGATTGTCTCGGGGGAAATCTGTTGCTGTAGCTGTTGTATTTCTCCTGAAGATGTACTCCAGGCCGCAATCAGTCAATGTCAGCTGCTCCCGAGGAAAATGGCTTTACTTCAGTTGAACAGCGGCACAGCATCAGGAGAAATACACTACGAGATGGCTCGCGCAATTAGTCGATACGCCCTAGCTGCTCTGCCCCAAGGCCTTCTGTGCGTCTTTTGCGATCGGCGAATCCGGTGAGAGAGAGATCGCTTTCTTCAGGTGGACCGCCGCGTTTGTCTGGTCTGACAGCTTCTGGTACGTCATCCCAAGGTGGTACTGGATCGAAGCATCCTGAGGCGACGTCTTGGCGGCCTCCTCCAGAAGATCGCGAGCCGAGGAGTACGTTCCTTTGGCGTAGTACACCCAGGCAAGCGTATCGGCGGTGCTCGGCGCATTCGGAAGCTCCCGCCTGGCCATCTGTGCATAGTTCAGCGCCACATCGGTATTCTGGCCACTTTCCACCATCAGATACGCCAGGTTATTGGCAGCGATAGGTTGTTCAGGCTGAATGGTCAACGCTTTCTTGTAGGAGGCCATGGCCGCATCCGTCTCGCCCTTGCTCTGCTGCAGGGAGCCCAGTACCGCATAGCCTTGCGCATCCGAGGGCTTGAGCTTAATGTAGCTCTGCCATGAATCGATCGCCTTCTGCGTGTCGCCATGAGCGATCGCTGCTCGTGAGTAGGCCATCACTGCTCCACCGTTGCCCGGGGTAAGTTGCACGGCCTTCTGTGCGGACGCGAGCGCGCCGTCACGATCTCCCACCTGCATCTGAACCTCGGACAGTTCGACATACATCTGTCCGTTGTCCGGCGAGCGGGCGACCTGAGCCTGCAGCCGGCTGAGCGCCTTCTGCGGCTGTTTCTCCATCAGATCAGCGGATACGAGCAAACCGACGGCTCGATCGGAGTTTGGGTTCGCTGCGAGCGCCTGTTCCAGCAGAGGCCGTGCCTCCCCAATCTTATTTTGCGAAAGCTTCAACCCACCCAGTTCCAGAGAGGCTGCCCAGTTCTTCGGATCGAGCTTCATTGCCTGGCGAAGATCCGTCTCCGCCTGATCCGGCTGACCACTGGCCTCCGCCATGCCCCGCCAGAGATAGCCGATCGCGCTCGTTGGGTTCGCCTTGATTGCAAGGTCGCCCACGTCGCGTAACAGGCTAGGGTCTTTTTTGGAAAGCGCGACCTGCGCCAGTCCGTCGCGAGCTTCAACATTGGACGGACTCAGCTTGGAGGCATCGCTAAAGCTCTGCTGCGACAGCGCGTAGTCGCCCTTCCGGAGAGCCGCCCGGCCCAGCCACAGCTTCAGGTTTACATTCTCCGGGTTGTTCTTCGACGATTTCTGCAGGGCATCGGTCGCCTCATTCACCTTTCCATCATTCAGCAACATGATGCCGTTCAGCGTACCCACGTCAGGGTTCGACCCATCGCTCTTGACCAGGTCCGCCACTAGAGATCTGGCTTTATCCGTATTTTTCGTGGCCAGCAGAAAGCGAGCATAGACCAGGCGCAGTTCAACGCTCTTCGGATGCTTGGCGACGAGATCCCCGTAT
>CAXTJC010000078.1:0-9420 GCA_964244225.1 uncultured Acidobacteriaceae bacterium | reverse complement strand
GAGCATGAGGTGGCGGTGCTCGAGATGGGGATGAATCATGCGGGAGAGCTGAAGGCGTTAGCGGAGATTGCGCGGCCGAACTGGGCGGTGGTGACGAATGTGGCGGCGGTGCATCTGGAGTATTTTGCGGACGGACTCGCCGGGGTTGCGGCGGCAAAGCGGGAGTTGGTCGAGGCGCTGCCTGCCGGTGGAGTTGCGGTGTTGAATGCGGAGGATGCGCGGGTGCGGGAGTTCGGGCGCGGGCTTGCTGTGCGGACGATTCTTTATGGAGAGAGCGCTGCGGCGGCTGTTCGAGCGGAGGAGGTGCAGGAGCTTGGGGCCGAGGGTTTGCAGTTTGTTGCTGTCGTTGTGGCAACGGGTGAACGGGCGACGGTGCGATTGCATCTGCTGGGACGGCAGAATGTTACCAATGCGCTGGCGGCGATTGCGGTTGGCGTGGAGAGCGGTCTTCCGCTCGGCGAGTGCGCGCGGGCGCTCAAGACGATGCGGGCGAGCGAGAGACGAGGCCAGGTGCTGGTGTGGCGCGGCGCGCGGATTGTGAACGACTGCTATAACTCGAATCCCAAGGCGCTCGATGCGATGGTGGATGCGCTGCTGACGATGACGGCGAAGCGGCGGATTGTCGTAGCGGGGGAGATGCTGGAGCTGGGGCCGGAGGGCGCGACGCTGCATGAGAGCTGCGGGGTGCGGATGGCGGAGCTAGGCTTGGATGTGGTGATCGGGGTGCGTGGGCTAGCTCAGGGTCTAGCGGATGCGGCGGGTGCGGGCGGGGCGGAGGCGATGTTTTTTGCGACGCCGGAGGAGGCTGGGGTATGGATGCAGGAACATATGCGGGCGGGCGATGCGGTGCTGGTGAAGGGATCGCGCGGAGTTCGGCTGGAGCGGGCTCTGGCGATGTTGGGGCAGTAGGACGAAGGCAGACTCTGCGGTGGTTCGGCTGTGGATTGCTGCGCGGCACGGTATGGAGCGGCTTGTAGGATGGCTATGATCTCGACGTTCGATCCATTCCATCAAGGCGGATGACTTGCTCTATTGGCTGCTGTACCAGAAGCTGTTTCCCTACTTTCGCCTGTTTCGGATCTTCCGCTATCTGACGTTTCGCACGGTGTTTGCGAGTCTTACGGCGCTACTGATCGGGCTGCTGATCGGGCCATATGTGATTGAGCGGCTGCGCGAGTTTCAGATCGGGCAGTACATCCGCGAAGAGGGGCCGCAGAGCCACCAAAAGAAGAAGGGCACACCGACGATGGGCGGGGTGCTGATCTGCATCTCGATCCTGGTGCCGACGCTGCTGTGGAGCGATCTATCGAACCCGTTTGTGTGGATTGTGACGCTCTCGACGGTGGCGTTTGGGGCGATCGGGTTTGCGGATGATTACATCAAGGTGGTGCACAAGCAGAACCAGGGGCTGACGGCGCGGGCAAAGATGGCGCTGCAGCTGCTAGTGAGTTCCGCGGTCGCGGTGGTGCTGGTAATTATGCAGTCGCGGGGAAGCTACTCGACGCGGCTGGTGGTGCCATTTCTGAAGCGCTTTCGGCCGGATCTGATTATGGGATGGATGGCACACATCCCGCATTTTTACTGGCTGAGTTTTCTGCCGTTTATTGCATTTGTCGCGCTGGTGATTACATTCTCGAGCAATGCGGTGAACCTGACGGATGGCCTGGACGGGCTGGCGATTGGATGCACGATCATTGCGGCCGGGGCGCTGGCGGTGCTGACGTATGTGAGTGGGCATGCGGTCTTTTCGGACTACCTGGAGTTGCAGCGGATGCCGCTGGTGGGCGAGCTGACGATCTTCTGCGGGGCGATGGTGGGGGCGAGCATCGGCTTCCTCTGGTACAACGCGCATCCGGCCGAGGTGTTTATGGGCGATGTGGGATCGCTAGCGCTGGGCGGCGCGATCGGCACGGTGGCGGTGGTGATCAAGCAGGAGCTGCTGCTGCCGTTCATCGGCGGCGTGTTCATCCTGGAGGCAGTAAGCGTGATGCTGCAGGTGGGCAGCTACAAGCTGCGGGGCGGGAAGCGACTCTTCAAGATGGCTCCGCTGCACCATCATTTTGAGCTGATGGGATGGAGCGAGAGTAAGGTGATTGCACGGTTCTGGATTATGGCGCTGGTGTTTGCGCTGTTCGCGCTGACGACATTGAAGCTGAGATAAGAAGGTCTCCGTTCAGGAGGCAGACTCTTCGAGAATCACTGCGATGACTCTTTCACGAATGCTTTGTAGTAGAAGAGCATCAACGATTCCTGCAGACGACGAGACGAGAGACTTATGCGCGGTGAAGAGCTTACCCGGACGAGCATAGCTTGTTCGCTGCAGTCCTCCTTGCGTGAAGACTGACTGCGTGATCTCCAGTGCACTGGGATCGCCATAGGGGTTACTGGTAATTTGGCAGGCGATCCAGTCATCGCGACCGGCGTTGGCGAGAAGCAGGACCGGACGAAGCTTGCTGCGACTTAGATCGGAGATGGGAAAGGGAAGAAGGACTACCTGGCCGGCTGCAAGTGAGCCCATGCGGCATCCTCTTCCGGGCGCAGCCAATCTTCGGCGAGGGATGTTTCGGAGAGTCGCACCGTCTCCTTCGTCTCCGACGTTTGCCAGGTGAGAAGGGCGCGACCCTGCGGAGGAGCCGGCGCGGGAGCCACGACATGTATTTCACCAATTGCGTTCACTTCGACATCGACTGTACGCGCCATGAACTAGTTCTCCGAAGCCAAGGATACCAAAGTGTCGGAGGATGCCAGCGGCTGCGACGCCAACAATGGATTACGCTCGTACAGATGGCTATGGAACTGAAGAACAAGCGCGTGCTCGTTGTCGGTGCCGGCAAGAGCGGCATCTCGGCGGCGCATTTTTTGCTGCGGCATGGGGCAAAGGTGACGGTGAGCGACTCGCGGAGCGCGGCGGCGCTGGCGGGCGAGATTCCTGCGCTGATGGAGGCGGGGATTATGGTTGAGACGGGTGGGCATGGGCTGCTGACGTTTCGGCGGCAGGACTTTATCGTGATCTCGCCCGGGGTGCCGACGCTTACGCCGGAGGTGGTGCGGGTGCGGGCGCTTGGGATGCCGGTGGTGGGCGAACTGGAGCTGGCGAGCCGGTTTCTCGAGGGGCAGGTGATTGCGATTACGGGGTCGAACGGGAAAACGACTACGACGACGCTGGTGGGCGAGATGCTGAGGGCGGCGGGGATGCCGACGCTGGTGGGTGGCAATATCGGCACGCCGGTGATTGAGCTGGTGTCGGAGAGCCGGCCAGAGACGTGGAACGTGCTGGAGGTATCGAGCTTTCAGCTGGAGACGATTGAGACGTTTCGTCCGCGGATCGCGGTGGTGTTGAACATCACGCCGGATCACCTGGACCGGCACAAGACGTTTGAGAACTATGCGGCGGCGAAGGCGCGGATTACTGAGCGGCAGGATGTAGAAGACTTTCTGGTGCTGAATGCGGAGGACAAGGCGACGCAGATGGTGGCGGCGAAGACGCGGGCGCAGATCTTCTGGTTCAGCCCGCGGCGGCCGATCAAGCAGGGAGCGTTCGTGCATGGACGGAGCGTGGTGTTTCTGCCGAAGGAGGGAGCAAAGGCGGTGCCGGTGATGCCGGTGGGTGAGATCACACTGAAGGGCTTGCACAATGTGGAGAATGTGCTGGCGGCGGTAACGGTTGCGCGGCTGGCGGGGGTGCCGGCGGAGGTGATCCGCGAGGTGGTTAAAGGCTTCAAGGCGGTCGAGCATCGGCTGGAACTGGTGCGCGAGCACAACGGGGTTGTGTTCTACAACGACTCGAAGGCGACGAACGTAGATGCGGCGCTGAAGGCGGTTGCGTCATTTCCCAAGGGAATCCACCTGATTCTGGGCGGGAAGGATAAGGATTCTGACTACAGCGTGATGGCTCCACTGTTGAAGGAGAGGGTAAAGGTTGTTTACACCATTGGTTCGGCGGCGGAAAAGATTGGCGGGACGCTGACAGGTGTCGTGAAGATAGTGGAAGCGGCGACGCTGGAGCATGCCGTTGCAGCAGCTGCCGGGGCTGCAGTGAGAGGTGATGTGGTCTTGTTGGCGCCGGCCTGCGCGAGCTTCGATCAGTTTGAGAGCTATGAGCATCGCGGGCGCGTGTTTCGTGAGCTGGTGATGGGGTTGTAATGGGTGGTCCGTGGTAGAGAAGCAGGTCCCTCGACTGCGGCTTCGCCTCCGGTCGGGATGACAAGAGTTGGGGTTGGGTGAACTATGGCGAAGCGGGTTGGCGTCGATAAATGGCTGTTCGGGACGGTGCTGCTGCTGGTGCTGTTCGGTCTGGTGACGGTGTTTTCCGCGTCCGCGGTGATGGCGCAGTCGACGCTGGGGTCGCCGTACAGCTATGTGGCCAAGCAGGCGCTATGGGTGCTGCTGGGGATGGTTGCGCTCACGGCGCTGATGAAGATCGACTACCGGCGCTACAACAGTCCGAAGGTGGTGTTCACCGCGGTTGCAGGCACGGTGGTGGTGCTGCTGGCGGTGTTTGCGATGCATGACTCGCACCATACGCATCGATGGATCCGTTTTGGCGGGCTGTTTACGTTTCAGCCGTCGGAGATTGCAAAGCCGGTGCTGGTGCTGCTGCTGGCGTACTTTCTGCAGAATAAGCTGCACCAGATGGACGACCTGAAGAACGTGGTGCTGCGCGCGGTGGCGCTGCCGGCCTTGTTCATCGTGCTGATCGCGGGTGAGCCGGATCTGGGGACGGCGATTGTGCTTTCGGCGACGACGGTGCTGATGCTGTACCTGGCCGGGGCGCGGCCGCTGCATCTCTCGCTGCCGCTGTTTGCGGCGGCGCCGCCGCTGTTCTACATGCTGTTTATGGTGCCGTGGCGTCTGGCGCGCATGAAGGTGTTTTTGAACCCGGAGGCGGATCCGCGGGGCGCGGGCTTCCACATTATGCAGTCGCTGATTGCTGTGGGAACAGGCGGGTTTCGCGGTCTTGGCCTGATGGAAGGGCGGCAGAAGCTGTTCTATCTACCGGAGCCGCATACAGATTTTATCTTTGCGAATGTGTGCGAGGAGCTGGGCCTGATCGGCGCGCTCTGCACGGTGGGTCTGTTTTGTTTTCTTGGATACCGCGGGCTGCGCGCGGCGGTGCTCTCCACCGATCCGTTTGCGCGCTTTCTGGCGTTCGGGCTGACGGTCACTATACTGGTGCAGGCGTTTTTCAACATCAGCGTGGTTGTGGCGTTGCTGCCGACGAAAGGCATTCCGTTGCCATTTATCTCCTCGGGTGGAACGAGTGTGTTTATCACGCTGGCGAGTATGGGTGTGCTGCTGAATATTACTCGCGAGATTGATTAGAGGCGGTCCTTCGTTCTTCGTTGACCGTTGTTCGTTATCAAACGTAGAACGTAGAACGAACAACGTAGGACGATTCTGGTTTGGGTTTAGCGATGCGAATTCTGATTGCCGGCGGTGGAACGGGTGGGCACGTCATTCCCGCGCTGGCGATTGGGCGTGAGCTGCGCGACCGGTATGAGGCCGAGGTACGGTTTGTGGGGACGGCGCGCGGGCTGGAGACGCGGCTGGTGCCGGGGGAAGGATTTTCCCTCGAGCTGATCGAGGTGGGACAGCTCAAGGGAGTGTCGCTTGGGAAAAGGCTGCGGACGGTGGGGGACCTGCCGCGCGGGGTACTGCGGTGTGTTCAGCTGCTGCGCGGCTTTCAGCCGCAGGTGGTGATCGGGGTGGGTGGGTATGCGTCGGGACCGGCGATGCTTGCGGCGTTGCTGCTACGGCTGCCGACGCTGGCATACGAGCCGAACGCGGTCCCTGGGCTGGCAAACCGGGTTGTCGGGAGACTGGTATCGGCTGCGGCAGTGAGCTTTGAAGAGACGCGGCGGTTCTTCCGTAATGCGGTGGTGACCGGAGTGCCAGTGCGGCGGGAGTTCTTTGCGATTCCGGCGCGGGATGCCGCGGCGCCGCCGCATCTGCTGGTCTTCGGCGGCAGCCAGGGAGCACGGGTGCTGAATACGCGCATGGCGGAGATCGTTGGAGCATTGCTCGAGCGCGTGCCGGGGCTTACGGTGCTGCACCAGGCGGGCGCGCGGCATGCGGAGGCGACGGAGGCGGCGTATCGGCTGTCCGGCGCGGACCCTACACGGTGGCATGTGGTGGCGTTTCTGGAGGAGATGCCGGCGCGCATGGCGGAGGCCAGCTTGGTGCTGTGCCGGAGCGGGGCGAGTTCTGTGGCGGAGCTGGCGGCAGCGGGAAGGCCGTCGCTGCTGGTGCCGTTTCCGCAGGCCGCGGACGATCACCAGAGGAAGAATGCGGAGGCGTTTGCGCGGGAGGGTGCGGCAGAGGTGCTGCTGGAAGCGGAGATGTCGGCAGAGGTGCTGCTGGAGCGGCTGTCGGGCCTGCTGGGAAGGACGGAGCTGCTGGAGCAGATAGGGAACCAGGCGCGAACGCTGGGGCGGCCGGATGCTGTGACGACGATCGGGAAAATGGTTGCAGAGCTGGCGGCCGGCAAGGGATAACGCTCGGCTCCGCGCCGGATCAATCGCCTACAGCAACAAGGGCCAGGCAGTTACGCCCAGCCCTCTTGTTTGTGGTTTGTAAGAGCCAAGGCTTAGCGATGCCCGCCGCCGCCGTGGGATCCGCCGCCACCACCGCCGCCATGGAAGCCACCGCCACCGCCACTGAAGCCTCCACTATGCCCACCGCCGCTGAAGCCGCCGCCTCCTGATGGCGCGCGTCCCTGGCTGGAGAAGCTACCGGCACGACCGCTGGAAGGCTGGCCGCCTCCATTAAAGCCTCGCTGGCCGCTGCCATAGGTTTGGCTTCCGCCGGCGAAGCCACGTTGGCCACCGTTGTAGGCCTGGTTGCCGCCACCATAGTTTTGACCGCCGGTGTAGCCGCGCTGGGCTCCGCCGTAGGCTTGGCCGCCGGTGTAGCCATGCTGCCCGCCGGCATAGCCTTGAGTGCCGGAATAGCCCTGGGTGCTACCGCCTGAAAAGCCTCGTTGGCCGCCGTTGTAGCTTTGGGAGCCGTAATTGCCGCCTCTGCCGTTGTTGAAGCCTCCGCCGTTGTAGTTGTTGACGGTCGTGCGGTTTACGTTGTTGAAGCTGCCGCTGTAGCCGCGGCCGCCGATGTTAGAGCCGCGGAATCCTGCGTATCCGCCGCCACGAGCGTAGCTGAAGCCGCCAGGGTGGACCGGGCCGCCGCCCCATGGACGGTTGTAGACGTTATTGAAGCGTCCGCCGTATCGACCGAAGTTGTTGTAGCCGCGGTTGTACCAGAAGTGGCCGCCGTTCCAGTAGCCGCCGTAGAAGCCGGTTCCGAAGTAGCCGAAGCCGTAGTTAATGCCGCCGTAGTAGCCGATACTGTTGCCCCAGTAGCCGGCGTTCCAGAAGTAGTTGCCGCCGTTATCGCCGTAGCCCCAGTAGCCTGGGGTCCAGAGAGCACCCTCGTAGGGCGGAAGGACCCAGGCGCCATCGACCCAGTAGTAGCCTTCGTCGCCGTAGGCCCAGTAGCCGGGCGTCCAGATGTAGCCATCGCCCGGGATCTCGGGCTGAGTGTAGACGGGAATCTCAGGTGGAGCGATGCCGATGGAGAGGAAGACACGCGCATGCGCGGCGGCGGGGGCAGCGAGCAGAGCGCCTGCGATCAGCGCTGAGCCAAAGACGTTCCGGATTGTCCGTGCGATCTGCATGGTGCTTACCCTTGCCGCCTGCCTTCGCTTGCCCGGTGTAGCCTTCGATCCCGGATTGCGTGGCGGGCTGGCAGATGAGATGCCGACCGAGTGGTTCGGTCCGCCTCACAATAGATTAGACACAGGATGGGGCTGGAGGTTGCGCCGCGGTGCGGGATGGGCGGTAAAGAAGCAGATCCCTGCGGGATGGCAGCAAAAGGCGAAAACAGATCCCTTTGGGATCGAAAACAGGAAGGCGAGACGCAGATCCCCTTTGGGAGGACAACAAAGGTGAAGATAGGTACGCGGGCGGAAGGGCTATACAACGACGGCAGCCGCGGTGAGGATCTTGAAAGAGGAATGGGATGAGTTTGCTTGGAATCAAGCCGGGACATCTGCTGTTTGCGGCGTCGCAGCGGGTGCACTTTATCGGTATTGGCGGGATTGGGATGAGCGGGATTGCGGAGATCCTGCTGACGATGGGGTACGCCGTCTCAGGCTCCGACCTGCGGCGAAGTGCGACGACAGACCGGCTGCTGGGGATGGGGGCAAGGATCTTTGAAGGCCATGCGGCGGCGAATGTGGCGGCGTGCGATGTGGTGGTGACGACCTCGGCCGTGAATGCGGCGAATGCGGAGGTGATGGAGGCTCGGGCGCGGCGGATCCCGGTGATCCCGCGGGCGGAGATGCTGGCGGAGCTGATGCGGCTGCGGTACGGGATCGCGATCGCCGGGATGCACGGGAAGACGACGACGACGAGCATGGTGGCGGCAGTGCTGGCAGGCGGCGGTCTGGACCCGACGGTGGTGGTAGGTGGCCGGGTAGATGCGCTGGGGTCGAATGCGCGGCTGGGGACGTCGCAGTACCTGGTGGTCGAGGCGGATGAGAGCGACCGGAGTTTTCTGAAGCTCTCGCCGGTGCTGGGCGTGGTAACGAACCTGGATCGCGAGCATATGGACTGCTACCGGGATATGGCCGACGTGGAGGACGCGTTTGTGGAGTTCATGGACCGAATGCCGTTCTATGGGGCCACTACGGTGTGTATCGATGACCCGCTGCTGGCGGCGGTGCTGCCGCGGGTGAAGCGGCGGGTATTTACGTATGGGGAGAGCGCGGGGGCGGAGTTCCGGGTGGAGCGGCTGCCTTCCGATCGGGCCGACGACGCGTGGTCGCGGTTTATGGTGACGGCCGAGGGCGAGGGCGAGATGGGGCCGTTTGCGCTGCATGTGCCGGGGCGGCACAACGTGCTGAATGCGACGGCGGCGGTGGCGATCGGGGTACAGCTGGGGGTGGCGCCGGAGCAGATCGCGGCCGGGCTAGAGAGCTTTCGCGGGGTCGATCGACGGTTCCAGACCAAGGGCGTGGTGCGCGGGGTGACGGTGGTGGACGACTACGGGCACCATCCGACGGAGGTGCTGGCGACGCTCGAGGCGGCGAGGGAGTGCGGGTATAGCCGTGTGCTGGTGCTCTTCCAGCCGCACCGCTATACGCGGACGCGCGACCTGATGCGGGAGTTTGCCGGGGCATTCGGGGCGGCGCACCGGGTGGAGATTGTCGATATTTATGCGGCCAGCGAGGAGCCGATCCCGGGGGTTACGGCGGAGACGCTGGTGGCGGCGATCGGGCGTGAGCGTGGGGATGGTGCGGTGCGGTACGCGGGGTCGATGGAGGAGGCTGTGGCGCGGCTGGCGGCGGAGGCGCGGGAAGGCGACGTGGTGCTGACGCTGGGGGCGGGAAGCGTGAGCGCGGCGGGGACGGGGTTGCTGGCGGCG
>CAXTJC010000077.1:0-9439 GCA_964244225.1 uncultured Acidobacteriaceae bacterium | reverse complement strand
TCAACGAGGGCGAAAAAATCCGCGTTGACACCGCCGAAGGCGCCTACATGAGCCGTGCGTAGAGCGGAAGGCACGCCTCTTCCCTGTCGTTTTTTATTTGTCATCCCGAAGGGATCTGCTATCGCGCTCGTCCTTAGTTCCATTCGCAGGACTCTGAGACACTGAACTTTATGGTGCAGCACATCCTCATCAAAGGCCGCGTGCAGGGCGTCGGCTTCCGCTGGTTCGTCCATCGCGAAGCCGCCGAGATCGGCCTCTCCGGCTGGGTACGCAACACCGACGCCGGCCACGTTGAGATCGTCGCCAGCGGCACCGGCGAGCAACTCGCCGAGCTGCAACAGGCCGTCCGGAAGGGCTCGCGCGGCAGCCGCGTCGACTCCGTCATCGAACACGAACTCGCAGACACCGAGGCCGCCAACCTCGGCCCGTTCACAATCGAAGGAGCATGGTAGACACGATGTCCAACGCATTCAACTGCGAGGCGCTCAAGCCTCTGATCCGCACCGTCCCCGACTTCCCCAAACCCGGCATCCTCTTCTACGACATCACCACCCTGCTCAAGGACAAGGCCGGCTTCGCCCAGCTCATCGACTCCTTCGCCGCCTACTACATCGGCAAGGAGATTGATCTCGTCCTCGGCATCGAGGCCCGCGGCTTCATCTTCGGCCCCGCCCTCGCCTATCGCCTGAACGCCGGCTTCGTCCCCGTCCGCAAGCCCAAAAAGCTCCCCGCCCCCACCGCCAAGGTCAGCTACGACCTCGAATACGGCACCGACTCACTCGAAATCCACCTCGACGCCATCCAGCCCGGCCAGCGCGTAGTCATCGTCGACGACCTCCTCGCCACCGGCGGCACCATGGAGGCCACCGTCCAGCTCGTACGCCAGCTCGGCGGCCAGATCGCCGGCCTCGCCTTCGCCATCGAACTCGACTTCCTCCAAGGCCGCGCCAAGTTCCCCGAGTACGACGTATTTAGCCTGTTGCACTACGACGAGTAGCAGGTAAGCTGTGTGCGGAGTCCCTCGCACGCATGCTGAAACACTTTGTCCGTCTTCTGCCGATCCTATCCACCCTTGTGCATTTCGTCGTCGCTCAATCGCCAAGTGATCTCATTCAGCGGATGGATGATGCCCGAAAAGCCTCTCGGCTTAATGATGAAGCGCTGAAACCATGGCATCTCGCCGTTAGTTTTGATCTGCTGACGCCGAAGGGAACCGTCTCCGAACACGGCACCTTTGAGGAACTCTGGGCCTCCCCGGACCGCATTCGTCGCGCCTTCGTCTCGCCGCAGTACGTTGCTACTGAGACCCTCAACAAGGGTCAGACCTTCAGAACAGCGAAGCAGCCCCCACCTCCGGAGCTGCTTTCGGTCCTGCAGATGCAGCTCGAAGATCCTATCCCGGAGAAGAAAGATGTTGAAGTCACCAGTCCTCTCTTCGAGAAGCGAAACTTCTCGAAGGTCGATCTGGATTGCATCATGCTCGACCCGCCCCACACCCCGGGCTTTCCTCCTCTCGGCTTGAACCCGAGTTTCTGCTTTAACCCTGGGCAGCCTAGTCTTCGCCTCTTTCTGAACTACGGCACCCAACAGGTGGTCCGGAACACAGTAGGACACTTCCAAGGGAAAGCCGTAGCGTTGGACATCGTGATTTATGAAGCAGGTGTTCCGGCTCTCCGTGCTCACGTCGATCAGCTCTCCACCTTTGCGCCCCAGGACTCCAGCTTCGTCGCAATGCCCACGCAGGAGATGGTCTCTCGTTCGCTGGAGATCGGGTCAAGCGTTGAGGCAGGCCGCCTTCTAACCAAAGTTCAGCCCCAGTATCCGGATCAGGCGCGGGCGGCACGCATCTCGGGAACCGTCGTCCTTCGGGCAATGATCGGACGGAATGGACACATCGAATCCCTCGTACCCATGCAGTCTCCTGCCCTTATTCTCACCGATTCCGCCATCAAAGCTGTCCAGCAGTGGACGTATGAGCCCTATCGCGTTGACGGCGAAGCGGTCGAAGTGCAAACAACCATCACAGTCAACTTCAACATGAGCCGGTGACGTCCAGCGTCCTCCTGCGACCTTCTCCCCACCGCCGCATCCAAAGCCCACACCAGACTTTGGGAGACTCCATGATCAGCACCAACGGCTACGCCGTGCACTCTGCCATGTCCGCCCCCGCACCCTTTACCTTTGAGCATCGCGAGCCCGGCCCCAACGACATCCTGCTCGACATCGACTTCTGCGGCATCTGCCACTCCGACATCCATCAGGCGCGCAACGAGTGGTCGAACGCCCTTTACCCCATGGTGCCCGGCCACGAGATCGTCGGCAAGGTCGCCCGCGTCGGCGCCAACGTCAAAAAGTTTAAGGTAGGCGACACCGCCGCCGTCGGCTGCATGGTCGATAGCTGCCGC
Source organism: uncultured Acidobacteriaceae bacterium (assembly GCA_964244225.1). GTDB lineage: Bacteria > Acidobacteriota > Terriglobia > Terriglobales > Acidobacteriaceae > Edaphobacter. The sequence goes on along the minus strand of CAXTJC010000077.1, from coordinate 7,034 downwards.
GAGTGCCCCTCCTGCACCGCCGGCGAAGAGCAGTACTGCGAGCGCCAGGCTACCGTCTTCACCTACAACTCCAGAGACAAGCAGGGCAACCTGACCTTCGGCGGCTACGCCAACCACATCGTTCTCGACGAGGCCTTCGCCCTCACCGTCCCCGCCAACCTCGACCCCGCCGCCGCCGCTCCCCTGCTCTGCGCCGGCATCACCACCTACAGCCCGCTCAAGCACTGGGGCGCGGCTCCCGGCAAGAAGATCGGCGTGGTCGGCCTTGGCGGCCTCGGCCACATGGCCCTCAAGTTCTCGCATGCCTTCGGCGCCCACACCGTCCTCTTCACCACCTCAGCCAACAAGATCGACGACGCCAAAAAACTCGGCGCTGACGAGGTCATCCTCACCCGTGAAAAAGGCTGGGCCGGCAAACACGCGAACACCTTCGACTTCATCCTCGATTGCGTCTCCGCCGAGCACGACGTCAACGCCTACCTCAGCCTGCTCAAGCGTGACGGCGTCCTCTGCACCGTCGGCGCTCCCGAAAAACCTCTGCCCATCAACGCTTTCTCCGTCCTTGGCCGCAAAACCTTCACCGGCTCGAAGATCGGCGGCATCGCCGAAACCCAGGAGATGCTCAACTTCTGCGGCGAGCACGCCATCGTCTCGGACATCGAAATGACCAGCTTCGACAAGCTCGAAGACTCCTGGAACCGAGTCGTCAAGAGCGACGTCAAGTACCGCTTCGTTCTCGATCTCAAGACACTCAACGCCGGATAGCCTCTGTTGCATTGCGCTCGCCCGACCGCCAGCCACCCCGCTGGCGGTTCGTGCGTTCAGCCAGAGCTCCGCCCCGCAAGCTACCATCAACAGCACGCATCCAATCAGCAAGAGGAGATCCATCCCATGATCCAGTCCAAAGGCTACGCCGCGCAGAGCGCCAGCGCGCCGCTCACCCCTTTCAGCTTTGAACGCCGCGATCCCGGCCCGAGCGATGTCGTCGTCGAGATCGCCTACAGCGGCATCTGCCACTCCGATATCCATCAGGTCCGCAACGAGTGGGGCGGCGCCATGTACCCCATGGTTCCCGGCCATGAGATCGTCGGCACCGTCACCGCCGTCGGCAAAGACGTCAAGAAGTTCAAGGTCGGCGACCTCGCCGGCGTCGGCGTCACGGTCGAGACCTGCATGCAGTGTGACAACTGTCTCGCCCACGCCGAGCAGTACTGCAGCAAGGGCATGGTCGGCACCTACAACGCCAAGGACTACGCCGGCAACATCACCTACGGCGGCTACGCCAACAACATCGTCGCGCCCGAGCACTACGTCTACACGCTCTCACCGAAGCTCGATCTCGCCGCCACCGCGCCCCTGCTCTGCGCTGGCATCACCACCTGGTCGCCGCTCAAGCACTGGAAGGCTGGCCCGGGCAAAAAAGTCGGCGTCGTCGGTCTTGGCGGCCTCGGCCACATGGCGCTCAAGTTCGCTCACTCTCTCGGCGCCCACGTCACCCAGTTCACCACCTCCGAGAGCAAGATCGCCGACGCCAAACGGCTCGGTGCCGATGATGTCGTCATCTCAAAGGATGAAGCCGCCATGGCCAAACAGACCGGCAGCTTCGACTTCATCATCGACTGCGTCTCCGCCGAGCACGACATCACCGCGTACCTCAACCTGCTGCGGCTTGATGGCGCCGTCTGCCTCGTCGGCCTGCCGGAAAAGCCCGTCGTCGTCCCTCCCTTCAGCGTCACCGCAAACCGCCGCTCGCTCGCCGGCTCAAACATCGGCGGCATGCAGGAGACCCAGGAGATGCTCGACTACTGCGCCGAGCACAACATCGTCTCCGACATCGAGCTCATCGGCTTCGACAAGGTCGATGAAGCCTATGACCGCGTTGTCAAATCGGACGTAAAGTACCGCTTCGTCATCGACATGAAAACCCTAAACGCTTAGGGGGACTTGCTGAAACTCTGATCCATGCCTTTGCTCTTCTTGCTTCCATTCCGAGCACCGCGAGGAACCTGCTTGTCGTTCGGACCGCCGAGAAGGTCTAAGGCTTGCTCTAAGCTCTCAGGAGTCATCCGTTGCAAAGCAAAGGCCAGCCATCACGGCTGACCTTTGCCTTGCATCTCCAGATTTTTTATCATCTAGTTTTATTTTTTATCCCAGGAATTGCTGTTTCTCCCTGACCACGCACCGCGGCCTGCATCAGGCAAACAGCGTAAACATCGGCCCCGGCACCGGCAGCGTGCTCACCGGCCCGGTCAGCCGGCCCGTCCCGCCATCCCGCCGAAACACCGTCACACCGCCCGCCTCCTGGTTCCCGCACAGCAGCCAGTTGCCCGTCGGATCGAGCGTGAAGTGTCGCGGCATCTTTCCGCCGCACGCGATCCGCTGCAGCAGCGTCAGTGCGCCCTTGGCCGGGTCTACCGCAAACACCACCAGCGAATCCTCCCCGCGATTGCTCGCGTACAGGAAGTATCCATTCGGAGAGATCGCCACCTCGGCCGCCGTGCTCTTGCCCGTGAACTCCGCTGCAATCGTCTTCACCGGCGGTCCGGCCAGCGTCAGCAGCGCCTGCGGATTGGTCCCGTGCGTCGCCGTCCACAGATACTGGTCAATCGTCGAGTCCAACTCATTGATGCAGTACACCCAACGCTGGTTGGGATGAAAGACCACATGCCGCGGCCCCGATCCCGGCCGATTGTTCGAGAACAGATGCGGCTCATCCGTATCCAGCTTCGCCGGCTCGCCATCGATCTCGAAGATCGAGACCCGGTCGTGCCCCAGGTCGCACACCACCATAAACCGGTTGTCCGGAGAGATCGTCGCCGAGTGCGGATGCGGCCCGTCCTGCCGCGCCGGGTTCGGCCCATTGATGCCGTAGCGCGCCGCATCCTTGTAGCTCACCTGGTCCACCGGCGCGCTCAGCGTGCCGTCCGGCTGGATGCGGTAGCTGCTCACGCCGCCGCCCGCATAGTTAGCCGTGAACGCCGCATGCCCCGTCGCGTCGATCGAGATGTAGCATGGTCCCGCCGTCCCCGAGCTCACCTGCCCGATGCGGCGCAGATCCCCCGTCTGCGGCTCGATCAGGTAGCTGCCGACCGAGCCCTCACCCGATTCACCCACCGCATACAGCACCCGTTGCGCCATCGCCGGACCTAGCGCCAGAAACGAGGGCTGCGCCGCCTCCATCACCAGCCCGAGCTGCGTCAGCTCGCCGGAGCTCGCATTAAAGGTGGCCCGGTAGATCCCCTTTGCCTGCCCGTTCGCCGTATCCGTCCCAAAATAAACCCGATAGGTCGGCAGCGCCGCAAGCTTCGGCCGCCGAAACGGTATCGCCAACGCCCGGCTGCTGGCAGCGGCCAGCGCGCCCAGCGAGAGCAGGAAGCCGCGCCGCGTCGCCACCTACAGCTTCACCGTGTCATTCTCGTTCGGCTTCGGCGCTCCCGCATAGGTTCGCGTCGGCGGGTCGCCCGGCAGCTCCCCCAGATATGTCTCCGGCTTCACATCGTCGTTGATCACCGGCAGCGTCGGCAGGTTGGTCGTCCGCCCGGCCTCATGCACCACCGCATCCGCGTGCTCCAGCACCTCTTCAACCGTCATCGTATACAGGTCGCGGCCATTGTCATACCCGCTCTCGATCGCCTGCTTCAGGTACCGCCCTGCCGTCTGCGCCGCCAGATAGTCCGTAATGACCTTGCCGTTGCGCCGCTTCTGCTCTACCCACGCCGTATTCGGCATCGCGATGTACAGGTTGCGCCCATTCACGGCAAACCGTATATCGGTCGCATCCGCATGCCGCGTCGCAATCGCGACGATCGTGCCCTTCCACGTGCAGTGCAGGCTCTCGCCCGTCCATCTGTCCGTCACCGTGAAGTCTTCATACATACGGCGATACTAGCCGACCGGCCCAAGCCCGGCAAGATCGCCAATCAGGGAACAGCAGCGGAGTCCTCGCACAGCCTAGTGTCTGGAGAACGCCGCGGATGGGGCCGCGTCCGAGCTCGCTTCGCCTTCCTTGAGGTCCATACGTTCAATGAGGCCATTCGCGATGGTAAAAACGTGCCACACTTCGCTATCAGAGAGCACATCGCCGCCAAGACTCTTCACTAATTGATGAACCTTGACCTCAGCCTTGCCCCCTTCGCGTTCGATCACTTCGACCGGTTCCACGTGAGGATCAAACTCCTGCCATTGCCGTGTCCAGTAAGCCCGAATCTCTTCTTTCCCAACAACCCGCCCGCCTTCCGATGCCTTCGACCAGCTGACGTTCTCACTCATGAGCGCCAGCGCGCCGTCAATATCCCGATCATTAAAGGCAGAGTAGGCCTGCGCTATCAGTGTCTGTGTCTTCGCCATCTATCCTCCGACGTCGCCTATTCGTTTGGCTTCCTCGCGTAATGGCTCAAATCATACGTGTGAATAGCGGAATCATCCATGAGAGTGTGATAGTTGTACGTCGCACAATCTACAAAAGTCGCCAAACCAATCTTAGTTTTGGATCTCTTTAGGACCCCTTTGGAGGGTCCATCTGAGGTGATGCCCGCACGATGCACGATCCATTCCACATCTCGAGCCTCTTCCACCAGATACTCTAGTACGGCTTCATTGTCCTCATGCTGACCGATAAGCCCACCATATCGAGCGACTGTGTTTCGGAGTATCCAGGGAACTAAAGGAAGATGTTCCTTATAGCCTCTGGTCAAGCCTCCGGCCTGATAAAGAAATCGTTTGACCCCTTGCCGTCGCATAGCGGGAATAAGCTTTTTTACAAATGCAGTATTGATCTTGTCTTTTCTTTGCAGCTTGGCGTCTCCCAACATGGAGATAACAAAATTAACCCCCTGCACCAGTTCATCTATCGCAGGAATATCGCCGATCGAGCCTTTATATAGCTCTAAATGTGGGCTGGTAACTACGATTTTGTCCGGATTTCGGACCAAGGTTCTTACCGTGTGACCCTCACTGAGGGCTAAAGAGACGAAATGCCGGCCTGTTTGACCAGTTGCTCCAAATACTAAGAAGATCGACTGCGAGCTCATCCTATCTCCGATCGTCGAAACATCTATCTGCTGTATCAAAATGGTTCACTGGCGTCTTTCTTAAACAGCAATCCCTTGCTCCTTCTGCGGACCTGGGTACACTGCAGCACAAAGTAACAGGGTCTCGCCGAAACTGGATCCTTTCCTGATCGTGGTCACTCCTCTCTCCATAAAGTTCGAGTGCTATCCCGCTGCCAAGAGAGGCCCCATCGCTTCAGGGCCTCTGCACATCAGGAAAATTGCTCTAACGGCTATCCGAAGCTGGCAGTGCAGCTCCATCAGAAATACTTCATATTCGTCAGGTCTTCAATCAGCCCCGGCCCAGTCGGCTCCCAGCCCAGTGCTTTGCGCGTCCACGCGCTCGACGCCGGCATATCCAGCCCTGCGAAGTGCGCAAACCAGCCAAAGTGCTCGGCTGCCTTCTCCGGATCGATCGACACCACCGGCACATTCAGCCCTTTGCCGAGCGTCTCCGCGATCTCGCGCAACGCCACACCCTCTTCCTGCACCGCGTGATAGACCGTCACGCCCGGCCCCGTCTGCTCGATCGCGAGACGGTACAGGTGCGCTACGTCCTTCAGCGGAGCCGCCGCCCAGCGGTTCGCGCCATCGCCGACGTACGCCGAAACGCCCTTCTCGCGCGCCGTCTGCGTCAGCAGCGGCACAAGCCCCTGCTTGCGCGTGTCATGCACCTGCGGCAGGCGCACAATCCCCACATGCACACCGCGCTCAGCCACGGCCTTGGCTACATCTTCAGGCTGCCGCGGTATCGCTGTCGAACTCTCCGGCGGATCACTCTCCGCGCGCAGATGCCCCGGTCCGCCACTCGCCAGTCCCGTCCCGGAGGTCACGATCAGCAGCTTGCCTGGCTCCAAAACCGACCCGAACGCCTCAATCGCCTTACGCTCGTCCTCCCCGTTCTTCGCGAAGTTCGAAAAGTCGTGGTTGAACGCCAGATTCACAACGGCATCCATGCCCGCGGCTCCGCTGCGCAAGCTATCCAGGTCCTCCAGATCACCGCGATGCACCTCGGCGCCCGCTGCCTGCACTTGCTCCGCGCCGGCGTCGCTACGTGCCAGCCCGCGTACCTGATGACCTGCCTCAATAAGCTCCTTCACCAGCTCCGTCCCGATGAATCCCGTCGCTCCCGTCACAAAAATGCGCATAGACCTTCCTCCTGCTGTTTTGCTGGCGCACCTGCGAAAGCACCGCGCCAGAATTGACATCCGCGTCTCCGCAACATAAAACGGGGACAGTCTCCGAATATATAGATAAGCGGGGACCATCTCCGGTTGCACTAAGTTTCTGCAATTGACATATGTTGACGCAGCCCTCGCCACCTTCGCCCGCACGTAAGCCTCGCGCGGATGCGCGGCGCAACCGCGAGCGCATCCTTGAAATCGCCCGGCTCGCCTTCACTCGGCACGGAGCCGAAGCTACCCTCGACGACATCGCCCGCCAGGCGGGCATCGGCTCCGGCACGCTCTACCGCCACTTTCCTACACGCGACGCTCTGATTGAAGCCGTCTATCGCAGCGAGGTCGAAAAGCTGACGGCAGCCGGGCAGCGCTTCGCCGCCACCATGTCGCCGCTCGAAGCTCTTCGAGCCTGGATGCTTCTCTTCATCGACCATGTCGCCGACAAAAGGCTCATCCTTCCCGCCATGGAGTCCGTCGCGGGCGGCTCCATGCGCCTCTTCGAAGGCGTGCGCGGCCTCATCCATGGCACATTTCTCGCTTTGCTCGAGCGTGCCATTCGCAATGGCGATCTGCGTTCAGACACCGAACCGAACGACCTTGTCCGCGCCCTCGTCGGTGTCTTCCACACCACGGCTATGCCAGGCTGGGAGCCGAGCGCCCGCCGTATCGTCGACATCCTCATCGCCGGCTCACGCCCAACCAACCCACAATGACGAAAATCTGTGGGCCGTAACATGGTCCGGCACACACTACCTACACCCCAATCTCCGCCCGGATTGCCCCCGCGATCGCGTCCGCATGCGTC
>CAXTJC010000076.1:0-9457 GCA_964244225.1 uncultured Acidobacteriaceae bacterium | reverse complement strand
GCACGTCTACGGCGTGGCCGAGCTGCGCGATCCCGGCAAGGAAGCGCCGTCGCGCTACCCGGTCATTCGCTATGCCGGGCAGCCCATCGCCGGAGTTGCCGCGATCTCGCCGCAGATCGCCAATGACGCCGCGGCTCTGATCAAAGTGCAGTACGACGCGATGCCGTTCGTCGTGGACCGCACGGACGCCCGCGCCGCAGACGCGCCCGTGGTCTTCCCCGGACCGGCGGATGCGGCGGGAAGCGCCGGCGGCGGCGGCGGGCCGAAGGATGTGCCGCAGACCGGTAATGTCCACGGGCCGCAGCGCAAGAAGGTCGGCGATGCGGAACAGGGCTTCGCCGAGGCCGAGGTCATCGTTGAAGGCGAGTACTTCACACAGGTGCAGACGCACTCCGCGCTTGAGACACACGGCTTCGTCGTCGATTGGAAGCCGGACGAGGTCACTGTCTATGCCTCCACACAGGGCACGGCGAGCGTCCGCAGTGAGTTCGCCGATGTCTTCAAGCTACCCAAGAACAAGGTTCGCGTGATCACCGAGTACATGGGCGGCGGCTTTGGGGCCAAGTTCGGCGCGGGCAACGAAGGTGTGGTCGCGGCGAACCTTTCGCGCAAGGCCAATCTGCCGGTCAAGCTCATGCTCGATCGCCGGCAGGAGCACATCGTCTGCAACCGGCCGGACTCCCATCAAAAGCTCAAGATCGGCGCAAAGAAGGACGGCACCCTGACCGCGATCCAGCTCACCAGTTATGGCACGGCGGGCGTCGGTACCGGCGCGGGAACGGCAGGCCCGGCAACCAACATGTACAAGTGCCCCAACCTGCTGACTGAAGAGTACGATGTCTTCGTCAACGCCGGTCCGGGCGCGGCCTTTCGGGCTCCCGGTCATCCGCAGGGCTGCTTTGCCTTTGAGCAGGCGATCGATGAGCTCGCCATCAAGCTCGGCGTCGACCCACTCACCTATCGCGACAAGATCGACGAGCTCGCGACGCGCCGGGTAGAGCGGCAGGTTATCCTCGAGCGCACCAATTGGAAGAATCGCAGACCCGCCGGCTCGGACACAGGCCCCATCAAGCGCGGCGTGGGTATCGCGCAGTCGGTCTGGTATCGCTTCGTCAACATGGACTCCTCGTGCGAGGTGCGCGTCTCGCGCGACGGCTCGGTTGAGCTGATGTCGGCGGTGCAGGATCTCGGCACCGGCACCAAGACCATGCTGGCCATTGTGGTCGCGGAGGAGTTTGGCATTCCGCCGGCGAGCGTTGGTATCCGCATCGGCGATACACGCTTTCCCATCGGTCCGGACTCCGGCGGCAGCGTGACGACCGGCTCCATCTCGCCCGCGGCGCGCAACGCGGCCTTCCAGGCCAAGCAGCAGCTCTTTGCGGCGGTTGCGCCGAAGCTGGGCACCACAGCGGACAACCTGGTGATGCAGGGCGGCCGGGTTCACTTCAAGAACGATCCCGCCAAGAGCTACACGCTCAAGCAGGTAACCGCCAAGCTGCCGACCAGTGAGATCTCTGCCCGTACCACGCGCGTGGCCGAGTATGCGAAGGAGAAGATCACCTATGGCGGCGTCGATTATGTCGAGCTCGCGGTCGACACCGAGACTGGCCGTGTCCACATCGAGAAGGTCTTTGGCGCGCACGACTGTGGCCGTCCCATCAACCCCACCGGCGTCATCAGCCAGATTAATGGCGGCATCCTGCAGGGCATCTCCTACGCGCTGTTTGAAGAGCGCGTGATGGATCGCAAGGCGGGCTACATGCTGAACGCCAACCTCGAGAACTATAAAATCCTCGGCGCGCGCGAGGTGCCGGAGATCGAGGTCGTCCTGGTCGAAAATTACATCGCGCAGAGCTCAACCGACGCCGCCGGCATCGGTGAGTCCGCCGGTATCATCACCCTTGCAGCGGCCATAGGCAACGCCTTCTATAACGCGACCGGCGTACGCATGCGCAAGATTCCCATGACGCCGGCCAACGTCCTGAATGCGCTCGGCAAACTGCCCCAGGAGATGCAGGCATGAACAAGTTCACGTTCGTTAATTGCAGCACGGTCGACGAGGCTCTCGGGCAGCTGAATGATGGCGCAGTTGTGAAGGCTGGCGGCATCGATCTGCTGGACCTGATGAAAGACGGCATCGTTTCACCGCCGAAGCTGGTCAACATTCGCAATATTGAAGGCCTGCGCGGCATTACGGTCAGCAAGGAAGGCCTACGTCTCGGCTCGCTCTCCACTCTCAGTGAGATCGCCGTGCATCCGGAGATCCAGCGCAGCTATGCCGCTCTTGCAGACGCCGCTGGCCACGCCGCCACGCCGCAGGTGCGCAACATGGCGACTCTCGGCGGCAACATCACGCAGCGGCCGCGCTGCTGGTACTTCCGGTCGAGCGACTTCGACTGCAAGAAGAAGGGCGGCACCAGCGACGAGTGCCACGCGCATGAGGGCGAGAACCAGTACCACGCCATTATGAACAACAGCACCTGCGCCATGGTTCATCCGTCGTCGACCGCTGTTCCGCTGCTCGCGATGAATGCACAGGTCGAACTCGTATCGAAGCGCGGCAAACGCAGCGTTGCCATGAGCGACTTTTATGTTGCGCCCGAAAAAAGCCTGATCAACGAGACTGTCCTCCAGCCCGGCGAGCTCATCACCAGCCTGTTCGTTCCCGCGCCCGCGCCGGGCACGCGCTCCGCCTACCAGAAGTATGGCGAGAAGGAGAGCTTCGACTGGCCGCTGGCCGATGCCGGCGTCGTTCTGGTGATGGACGGCACGCACTGCCGCTCGGCAGCGATCGTCCTCGGCGTGGCCGCGCCGACTCCGCTTCGCGCGCAGGCAGCCGAAGCTATCCTGACCGGCAAGACGATCGACGAGCCCACCGCGCGCGCCGCTGCCAAGGCAGCTATGCAGTCTGCGACGCCGCTCTCGCAGAATGCCTTCAAAACGCAACTCTTTCAGACCGCCATCTATCGCACAGTGCTGCTCGCGGCCGGGCAGATGCAGCGCGACCCGAGCTCGATCGGCTAGGAGAATCGACATGTCTACAACCCTTGTGCAGATTCGTTGCGAGTCGCTCCGCAGCAAATCTTCCTACGGCGCCTTCGGTGACTTTCATGAAGAGCTTGTCGAGTTGATGGGCGCCACCACAACCTACTGGTGCCTGCGAACGATGGGAAAGGCCGGCCCGGACGACCACTTCGTTCATCGCTCCGTGTGCCAGCAGGGCCGCAGCTGCTGGCAGGCGTGCGACGACGCAGTCTAAACAGCTGCGCCGCGCACATTGCGGTTACGAGCAGCGTGGGCGGTACCATCTGCTTCCATTGCAGGTTCGCTCAACGCTTGAGGGAGTACACCCGCACATACTCAAACGTCACCGTAGTTCCCGCGGCGTTCTGGGCCGCAAGTCCGATCTGCGCGCCGGTCCCGAGCTGGTGCAGCCATGTCGTGCCGCGCGTCCAGTTGTATCCGTCCGCGCTCGTATAGGCTGTATACCGCTCGCCACCGTCCCCTGCTGAGCGCCGCGCGATCCGCAGCCAGGTCGTCTGCGCCGGGTTCCCGATGAACGCGTTGCCATAGGTCGGATAGTTTGCCGGAACAGGGCTTAGCTGCTTGGCAAACTCCGTCTGCCGCGTGTCGAAGTCGGCAAAGACATCCAGCTTGATGCTGTTGCGATCGTCCCCATAGACAAACAGCGCTCCTTGCGAAAAGTTGTAGCAGCATGAGCCATCAAACGGCAGGCTCACGGTCATCTTGGTCTCTACCAACCACTCGCCCTTCAACGGCACCGGCTCCGCAAGAATCGCCACCAGGTTCGGATTTCCGTTCTCATCCGGACCGTGCGTCTGCACCTGATAGCCCGACCCTGTCAGCACATAGCTGTTGTCTGCCTGCGGATGCAGGAAGTGCCACTGCTTCGACAGCACGGGCTGCTTGAACTCGTCCGAAAGCGCCGCGATCAGCTCGCCAGGTTCGTCATCCTGCTTTGGATCGTTGTACCGCAGACTTACCTGGTACGGCTGCGCTACCGGTCCGGCAACCCGGCCCGCCGACGCCCAGTGCCCATTCCGCACTGTCGGCCATCCATCGACCCAGTCCACCGCATCGATCAGCGCCGGCCTGCGGGTGAAGCCGGGGTGCAGATCGAAGTACGGCGCAGCGGTATCGATCGCGTGGTACAGCATGTAGTCCTGCCCGGACGCATCCTCGAAGATCACATTGCCGCCCGGCCCGATCCATCGATTGCCATTGGCCGCAATCACCTTCGTTCCGCCGCCCGTCGTCGCCGTCAGCGCAACACCGTTCCTGTCCAGAAACGGGCCCATCGGCGTTCTCGCACGGCCGACATCGACCGAGTATCCCGAGCCCGGCCCGTTGCAGCAGTTCGTCGACGACACGAACAGGTAGAACCAGCCATCGTGCTTGTAGAACGATCCGCCCTCGTACAGGTTATCGACCGCGATCTGCCGCTCACTCGTCTTGTCCGCAGTAAATCCATCCGCCGACAGCTTTTGCAGACTCACTCCGCCAAAGAAGCTGCCGAAGGAGATATAGCGCTGGCCCGCGGTGTCCTCGATGACATCCGGATCGATCACCGCTCTGTTCGTATTTGTGCAGCACGGTGCGCTTTCGGTCGCCACCACCGGCCGTCCCAAGTCCGTCCACGGGCCGCCCGCATGCGGCGCGGTCGCAACACCAATCTCCGACGGGCCGCCCGGTCCACCCGTCTGCGGCGCCGTGTAGTACAAGTAATACCTGCCGTTGAAGTGCTTCACCGCCGGAGCCCACAGATTCGTCTCCACCCCGACCCATGCCGGGTCGGCCGGAAACACGTCGCCGTTGTAGGTCCAGTGAATCAGGTCAATCGAGTGCCACGTTGCGATGTAGTGGTTGCGCAGATTGCCCTTCGCGTCCTTGTCGTTCGCGTTCAGCGGATCGCCCGTGCAGTACAGGTACCAGTTGTTGACACCCTTGATCGTCTCGTTCATGATCGCCGGATCCGGGCAGCTCACCCCTGGCCCGGTCGCCGGATCATTCAAAGTCAGCGGGTTCTGAAACTCCGGAAAGAGCGGCAGGCGCTTCGCCTGTTCGCTCTGCTGCGCTCGCGCGAGCACCATCCCATGCAGTGCCAACAAAGTAAGCAAGACGGCCAAGTGTCTGCCAAAGTCAGACCGCGTACGGGCACGATAAAACAGTTTCATAGCAGGGAATCCTCAAGGCTGATCGCGACGGCTACTTTAGACTGCATCGAGCGCCGTTGACAAATTTCATCTCACCCTCAATTTGCATTGGCTGAAGCTCGCCCTTCATCTGCGCCCGGCAGTCTGCAACAATGAGCTCTCTGCCTTTCATTCTGCTTCCCTCATGAGGACCCCTTGCCGCGTCTCCTTACCCGAGTCTTCTCCGCTGGCTTTGTCTTAGCCGCTCTCAGCTCCAGCGCAACCGCCGCAAGCATCACCTACGTGAAAGCCGGCAATCTGTTTGACAGCCGAACCGGGCACTATCGGCCGCGCGTTGTGCTAGTGGTTGAAGGCGATCGCATCCGCTCGGTCGAGGACGCTGCCTTCGCGATTCCGGCCGGCGCCCACACAGTCGATCTCTCCGCCGACTTCGTCTTTCCCGGCCTTATCGACTGCCATACGCACCTCTCCGCGCGCGCCGATCGCTACGACCCGATCCACTCCTTCGATACGTCTCCGTTCGACTCCGCCATCGCCGGCGTCGTGAATGCGAACACGACGCTGCGCGCCGGATTCACTACCGTCCGCGATGTCGGCTCACCACCATTTCTCGCTGTCGATCTGCGCCGCAACATCGATGCCGGCTTCATCCCAGGTCCGCGCGTGGTCGCCTCCGGCCCCGGCATCTCGATCACGGGCGGACATGGCGATTTGAACAATTACTCGCCACAGACCTCCGTCATGATGTTTCCCGCACAGCGCGACTTTGCCATTGCCGATGGCGACGATCAGGTGCGCCAGACCGTCCGCGCGCAAGTGAAGTACGGCGTCGATGTCATCAAGATCCTCGCCTCCGGCGGCGTGCTCAGCAAGGGCGACCAGCCGGGCGCGCCGCAGTACACGCTTGAAGAGCTGAAGACCGCGGCCGACACCGCGCACCAGGCCGGCCGCAAGATCGCCGCGCACGCCCACGGCGCGCAGAGCATCAAGTGGTCGATCGAAGCCGGCATCGACTCGATCGAACACGCGTCGCTGGTCGATGACGAGGGCATCCGCATGGCGAAGCTGCATGGCACGTTCTTTGTCATGGATATCTACGACGACACCTACATCCTGGGCGAAGCAAAGAGGTTCGGCATCCCCGAAGAGCTCACCATGAAAGAGCGCGCGCTTGGCCAGCTGCAGCGCGACAACTTCCGCAAGGCCTTCCAGGCCGGGGTGAAGATGGCCTTCGGCACCGACGCCGGCGTCTATCCGCACGGTGACAATGCGAAGCAGTTTCAAACTATGGTGCAGTACGGCATGAGCCCCGCGCAGGCCATCCAGGTTGCTACGTCGAGCGCCGCCGATCTCATCGGCCGCTCGCGGGACGTCGGCGAGCTCAGCCCCAACCACTTCGCCGACCTTATCGCCGTCCACGACGATCCGCTTCAGCATGTGGAAGTGCTCGAACATGTTTCCTTCGTAATGAAAGGTGGCGCTGTTATCAAAGACGAACTCACCACGGCACAGGTGCCCCGATGATCCGAACAGCTCTCCGCGGCTTCGCCCTTATGCTTGCCGGCGCCAGTCTCGCACCGGCCCAGACCACCGCCGCTGCGCCCGAACCGCAGCCCACCCAGCATGAGTTCGTCATCAAGAACCTGCATACGGAAAGCGGCGCTGTCCTGCCCGAAGCCCATATCCTCTATGGCACCTACGGCCACCTCAACGCTGCTGGTGACAATGCCATCCTGCTTCCCTCGCACTACATGGCGGAGATGCACGGCTACGGCTGGCTGATCGGCCCGGGCAAAGCGCTTGACCCTGACAAGCTCTTCCTCATCACGACGGAGCTCTTCGGCAACGGACGGTCTTCCTCACCCAGCAACACGCCGGAGCCCTTTCACGGCCCACGCTTCCCTGTGATGACGATTCGTGACAACGTCACCGCCGTCCACCAGCTCCTGGCGGATGATCTCCACGTCAAGCATCTGCGCGCTGTCATCGGCTTCTCCATGGGCGCGCAGCAGGCCTTTCAGTGGGCGGTCAGCTATCCCGACTTCATGGACCGGATCGTCGCCACCTCCGGCACGGCCAAGACCTATGGCCACGGCATCGTTCGGCTTGAAAGCGAGATCGCCGCTATCGATGCGGACCCGACCTTCAACGGCGGCGACTACACCGCGCAGCCGAAGAAAGGCATTGAGGCCTTCTCACTGGTCTGGACCGCGTGGCTCTTCTCGCAGGAGTGGTGGCGTCGCGAGCTGTGGCGGCAGGACGACCCGAAGCTGACGACGCTCGCACAGGTCATCGCCTCCTATCGCGACAACTTCATCCCTAACGCCGACGCCAACAACCTCATCCTGCAGATGCGCACCTGGGAGTCAAATGACGTGGGCCACACGCCCGGCCAGCACGACAACGTCGAGGCTGCGCTGCGCTCCATTCGCGTGCCCGTGCTCTATATGCCGTCCGCCACCGACCTTTATTTTCCTGTCGAGGACGCGCGCTACGAGGCCGGCTTTATCCCGCACTGCACGCTGCTGCCTATCCCCTCGCTGTGGGGCCACCCTGCCGGCGCTGGGGCCTCACCCGAAGACGGCAGGTTCCTCAACCAGCATATCGGTGCGTTTCTTGGGCGCTAACGCATCTCTGCTGTACGGGCCACTCGTCGGCGCCGGAATCTTTTCGTTGTCTCGATGCCCGTCTCGTGTTTTGATGCTGGGAACACGCCAGGCCCGACCCGCAACGATCCATTGAAAACGGGAAGCAGACCGGGGCGGCACAGGAGCTGGCATGCACTACCACGTTGCACGAAATGGACAGGTCTACGGCCCGTATACCCTGGAAGACCTGCGGCGCTATATTGCGTCCGGCCACGTTCTGCTGACCGACACGGTCAAGAGCGACGAGATGGCCGACTGGGTGCCGGTCTCAGAGCTGCTCGGCGGCTCTTCGTCTGCAACAGCCGGCGGCGCCGCACCGTTCGGCAGCCCGGTTCCTCCGGCGTATGCGCCTCCCGCTTACGGAATGGGCGGTTACCCAGCGCCTGCGGGGTATGGCGCTAACCCGGGTCTGGCCTGGCCGCCTGACCTCAACTGGGGCCTCGTCCTGCTCTTCGACGTGCTCACCTGCAGCCTCTTCCAGCTCATCTGGAACCTGGTCCTTGCCGCCTGGTTTCGCCGCATCTATCCGCCCACCAAGGTGCTTCTGCTCTATACCGCGGCGGCTGTTCTGATCTTTGCGCAGGGGGCCTTTGGGCAGACCGTCGGCTTCATGGCCGGGCGTCACGGCGTCCACGTGGCGCATGGGAGGGGCTACGCCGGATATGGCGTGGTCGCGATCGCCTGCTGGGTCGTTCGCCTGATCGCCCGCTTCACCTTCCGCGCGGATCTGGAGCGCCATTACAACACGGTCGAGCCGATCGGCCTTGAGATCAACCCGGTACTGACCTTCTTCTTCGGCGGCATTTATCTGCAGTCCGTGATGAACCGGATTAACACCATCAAGCGAGCCGCCGCCTTCGGAGGCTATCCTCGCTGAATCCCGTAAAGAGCTGTCCGCATTTCGTTACGGACACAGGCGTCAGACGACCTCGTACGAGGCTCTGCCCGGCCGCGAGACAAGGTTCTCCCATCGCGTCTCGCCTTCAAGCCACGGCCGTTGTCCTCGGTGTCACACTCGCTGCGATTGCCCTCCGTGTGCCGAGGCTCTCCCGCATCTATCCCGCCTGCCCCATCCACCAGTACCTCGGTCTTCTCTGCCCCGGCTGTGGAGCCACCCGCGCGCTCTCGGCACTGCTCCACGGCCAGCCCGCGCTGGCCTGGCAGTTGAACGCACTTGTACTGCTGCTCCTGCCGCTCGCCCTTCTCTACACAGGCTTGCTGTTGCGCAACCTATGGCACGGCCGTCCGAATCTTTTCCCCGGGATCTCTGCAGCGGCAACCTGCTTCCTTCTCGCCGCCTCGGCCTTCTTCACCCTGGCCCGAAATCTCCCACTCTAGTGTTTTAGAGACGCGGGTATCCCAGACGCGGCAAAGCCCCGGCAAACAGACCGGGGCCTTGCATACGTAACAGAATGAGCTACAAACTAAACGGTGGTCGCGACCGGCTCCGGCGTACTGACAGAAGAGCCCGTCTTTGCCGCATCCGCGCCCTTGGTCTCCATCGTGCCCGGCTTGCGAATATCGATGCCGCCCTTGAAGAACGCGCCATCCTCGATCGAGATACGCTGCGCCGCCACATCGCCGGTCAGCGAACCCTCGCTGCGGATGTCTACACGATCGCTCGCCTGGCAGTTG
>CAXTJC010000075.1:0-9579 GCA_964244225.1 uncultured Acidobacteriaceae bacterium | reverse complement strand
GCCACGAAGGGCGTAGAGACGCTTAGCGCCGTGGGCCGCCGGTGCTGCCGGAGGGCTTAGCCGGGGGGGAGGAAGAATCCTCGCGCTGCGAGGCGCCGGAGCGGTGGCGATGGCGGATATAAGACGGAATCGAGACCGCGGCCACGGTAAAGCTGACGGTCTGCCGCTGACTGCACCGGGCGCAGCGGACCGGGTAGCGCATCAGCAGCAGCTGCGGAATATCGGCGGCGCGAAGCCGAGATCGCCGGAAGCTCTGGCCAACGCAGAACTGGCACTGCAGCGGTATACCACTCGACATTTTTTCGATCGCGGGCTCACGAATGGAGTTCGTGGCCCAGAGCGGATTGGAGATCGGCTGTCGTTGTTTACTGGTCATAAAGAATCGTCCTCGGTCTCCCGCTCTTCGTCCCGCGCAGGCACGCTCGGAAAGTCGAAGAGCTTTTCGGTGGCGGGAACGGGATGCAACGAGGTTCGTCGCACCGCCGGGGTTGAGTTTACCTTCCGCGCGCCGGACCGCAGCGCGTAGGCAGCATTCGAGGAAACCCCGTGCGGCGGGCCCTGAAGCAGCGTAAGCAGGCTCCGCAGGTCCTCCTGCAAAGCCCCGAGCCGTGGGTCTCGCTCCTTCGCGCGGTCAGAGTGTCCGGATGGATCGCTCAGCAAAGTGAGCTGCGGCTCCCTCTGTTTGGCCTCGCTCTTCAGCAGCTGCCGCGCGCCGGGAATCGTGTACCCCTCATCATAAAGCAGGCGTTTGATCCGCATCGCCATCTCGACATCGCGGCGGCGGAACAAGCGCTGTCCGGTGCCGCCCTTGTTTGGTTTCAGCTGCGGAAACTCACCCTCCCAGAAGCGCAACACATAGGCAGGAACCTCGCACAGGCGGGCTACCTCGCCGATACGGAAGTAGAGCTTGTCGGGAATCTCCGCTGACATGGTGCTGACCGCGTCTCCGCGCGTGGCCGTGGTCTGCTTTCGGATTGGCTGATGGTGGGCCATGGCACACTCCGCTCCACAGCAAGGTCCCGTAAGATCCCCTAAAACGGCTCAAGCTGCGGATCGAGCCGCTCGGGAATAGTATAGAGCGGCCCCGTGATTTGAGCGGGTTTTATGCGCGACAGCGTGCTCCGATGCGTGGAACCACAGTTGCGGGAACAATCTTCCGAAGAGCCGCGTACTCTTCGGTGGAATTCAAGGAGGGGCGATGCAGCGCAATCTGACAGCACTGGCTTTGGCGATACTTGCGGCGGGGCTGCTGAACGGCTGCCGCACCGAGACCTCCAAAGATGCGGCCGGCGAACGCGTTCGCGTCGCAACACCGTTCGGCGGTCTGCAGCTGAAAACGAATGAGTCCGCTGCCGAAAGCGGGATCGGCCTGCCGCTTTATCCCGGAGCCACGCTGGTCAAAAAGCAAAAGGGCAACGGCAAGGACAACGACAATGACAACGGAGCCGCGGACATCAATCTAAGCTTCGGGTCCATGAGTCTGCGCATAAAGGTCCTGAGTTATGAGACCGCCGACACTCCCTTGGACGTGCAGCGCTTCTACCGCAAGGAGCTGGGGCGCTTCGGAACGGTAATCGCCTGCATGGACGATCGCCCGTATGGGCAGCCCACCCGAACACCCGAAGGGCTGACCTGCGACAAAGATTCCAAGGGCTCAGAGACGAGTGCAGCAGAAGGTGCGATCGAGCTGAAGGCCGGCTCCGAGCAGCATCAGCATACGGTCTCGATCGAGAAGCAGGGCAGCGGCACCAAGTTCGCTCTGGTGCTGGTCGATCTGCCGAAACGCTTTGTGCTGGGTGACACCGAAAAGGAAAGACAGACGCAGTAGACGCGGCGCGCCCGGTTGCTGGGGTCTACCGGCTCCTGTAGCCTCAAATCTGTGACCAATCTGACGTGCCACCGCTGCGGTGGCGATCTGCCGGGCGACGATCTGCGGGGGTTCTGCCCGGCGTGCGGCGCGCCGCAGCTGCGATTCGGCGAGGCGCCTTCCGGCGAACTTGAGCCCACCGAGAGCACCGGATCTCTGCCGCCGCCACGGCCGCAGGAGGTCCACTGGCCCATCGCCATACAGTGCGCGGCGATCGTGGCGGCCGGATCGGCGATCGTGTTTGCGGCGGCCTTTGCCTTGCCGATCCTCGGTCTGCCCAGCCTGCTTCTGCTCTCGGGCAGCTCCTTTCTTACGGTTGGCCTCTATCGCCGCAAATCTCCGGCGGCGCTGATGACGCCGGGTGTCGGCGCCAAGCTCGGCCTCTCGACCGGAGTTCTGCTGACCGCCGCTCTCGCCATCGCGCTCTCTGCGATGCTTCTGCTGGCGCGCTTCCACGCCCACAGCATGGGTGCGTTTGACGCACAGTGGAGTGCTCAGGTGCAGGAGCTGCTCGAGCGCACCAAGTCGAGCAGCCCGGTGCCCCCGGATGCGGCGCAGCAGATGATGTCCCCGGAGTTTCGTGCGGGCAGCATGCTCGCAGGCCTGTCGCTGCTGGCGGCTTTTCTTGTCGCGGTCTCGGCCGGCTCGGGAGCGTTCGCGGGATCGATCGCGGTGCGGCAACGCACGAAGTCCTAGAAGCCCGGCGAGTAGATACGGCAGGAGCGTCACTGCTATCATCAGCCCAACCCATGAGCGACTCCGCGGCGACACAGCAACCGAAGCTGAAAGAGAAAGGCCGGCTCATGTCGGCCTCAGAGATTGAACGCACACTGGTACGGCTGGCGCATGAGATCGTCGAAAAGAACGAGGGCGCGGCGAACATCGGTCTGGTCGGCATCAAGCGGCGCGGTGTGCCGCTGGCCGAGCGCATCGGCGCTCTGATCGCCGGCATCGAGAAGCGGCCTATCGACACCGGCGTGCTCGACATCAGCTTCTATCGCGATGACCTCACGACCCAGGGACCGCGGCCTGTCGTCACGCCGGGTGCGATCGGCTTCGACGTCACTGGGCGCGACATCATCCTCATGGACGACGTCCTCTATACCGGCCGAACCATTCGCGCGGCGCTCGATGCACTCTTCGATCATGGCCGTCCAAAGAGCGTGCAGCTGCTGGTATTGATTGATCGCGGACATCGCGAGCTGCCGATTCAGGCCACCTACACCGGCCGCAACGTGCCGACATCGAGCCGCGAGATCATCGAGGTCAAGCTGAACGAGATCGATGGCCAGGAGCAGGTGCTGCTGGTCGAAGTGGCCGAGTAGCCGCACATGGCTCTTCCTGCAAATGCTGCGGGTCCGCTCTCGCCGGGGTCTCTGCTCTCGGTCGACGATCTCTCAATCGCGGACGTCTCGTCCCTCCTTACGCTTACCGCGAGGCTCGATCGCATGGAGCATACCGAGCGATCCCGGCTGCTGAGCGGTCGGCGCGTGGCGCTGCTGTTCTACGAGTCAAGCACACGCACGCGCACCTCCTTCGAGCTGGCGGCCAAGAGCCTCGGCATCACCACAACGCTGGTCAGCGACAAGAGCTCGTCGATCGAAAAGGGCGAGAGCCTGAAAGACACCGGGCTTACGCTGCGTGCGCTCGGCGCGGAGTGCATCATCCTTCGGCATCAACACTCCGGCGCTCCGGTGCTGCTCGAACGCATGACCGGTCTGCCGGTCTTGAACGCGGGCGACGGAACGCATGAGCACCCCTCGCAGGCGCTGCTCGATCTGCGCACGATGCTGTCGCGGCTCCCCGGCCTGCATGCCGACGTCGTCGACGCGCACTCCCTCGCTGGCATCACCGTCGTCATTACCGGTGACATTCTGCACAGCCGCGTGGCGCGCTCAAACGCGATGCTGCTGCCGCGGCTCGGGGCAAAGGTGATCCTGTGCGGGCCGAAGGAGCTTCTGCCGGAGGACGCGCTCGGGCTCGGCGACGGCATTGTGATCGAGCGAGACTTCGACCCCGCGCTCAGGCAGGCGCAGGTCGTCATGATGCTGCGCATTCAGCGCGAGCGGCTCGCCGGCTTGGAGCTCGACCTGAACGACTACATGGCCCGCTACCAGCTGAGTGAGGCCCGTCTGCACGCCTCCGCGCCCAACGCCTTGGTGATGCATCCCGGCCCGATGATTCGCGGTTTGGAGATCGCTGGCGAGGTGGCGGACAGTCCGCGGTCCGCCATCGAAGATCAGGTGCGGCATGGGCTGGCCGTACGATCGGCGCTGCTGGTCCGCGCTCTGGCAAGTGCGGAGATCATGCAGCAGCTGACAGGTGAGGTGAGAGTTTGACCGGACGCGACATGATCGTTCATGGCGGGCGGCTGGTGGATCCCGCAGCCGGCATCGACGGCGCGCGCGATCTGCTGCTGCGCCATGGCCGCGTAGCCGCGGTCGAGATGCCGGGCGGCCTGCGCGGCATGCTCGAGGCCGAGCGGATCGACGCCACGGGCTGCGTCGTCGCGCCGGGTCTGATCGATCTGCATGTGCACCTGCGTGAGCCCGGCCAGACCTGGAAAGAGACCATCGCTACCGGAACCCGCTCCGCGGCAAAGGGCGGCATCACCACCGTGGTCGCAATGCCGAACACGGTGCCGGTCAACGACTCGATCGAGACTCTCGAATGGATGCTGGCGCCTGAACGCAATGCGGCAGTACGCCTGCTGGCGATGCCGGCGGCAACGCGCGGCAGCCTGGGCGTGGAGTTGACCGGCTTCGAGCGGTTGGTTCGCGCCGGTGCGGTTGGCTTCACCGACGACGGCAAGCCGGTGCTCGAGGACACCGTCATGCGCGCAGCCCTGCTCGCCGCGGCGCGACTTGGTGTATTCATCTCGCAGCACGCCGAGGATACGCGGCTGACGGCCCTCGCCGGCGGCTCCTCCGGTGTGAACGAGGGCGCGCTGGCCTTTCGTATGGGACTGCGCGGCATGACCGTCGAGGCGGAGTCGCGCATCGTCGAGCGAGACATCGCCCTACTGCGGGAGATCGAGCGCGAAGAGGGTCTGCGGCCGCACCTGCATGTGCAGCACGTCTCGACCACCCGTGCGCTCGAAGCGATTCGCGCAGCCAGGCAGGACGGTCTGCACGTAACCTGCGAGGCGGCCCCGCACCACTTCACCCTGACCGAAGAAGCCCTGCGCGGCTATGACACCAACGCCAAGATGAATCCGCCGCTGCGGTCCGCGGTGGATCGCGATGCTGTCCTTGCCGGGCTGCTCGATGGCACCGTGGACTGCATCGCAACCGATCATGCGCCGCACGCGCGGCATGAGAAGGAGGTCGAGTTCGATCGCGCGCCCAACGGCATCACGGGCCTCGAGACCAGCCTTGGACTGGCTCTGCGGGTGCTCGGCCGTAAGCACGGAGCCTCGATCAATAAAATTGTAACCCTGATGAGCACAAACCCGGCGGCACTGCTTAATCGCCAAGATTTAGGCACACTGACGACCGGCAGCGCGGCGGATCTGGTCGTGCTCGATGCCGGTGCGCAGTGGACGTTTTCCGCTGGGCGCAGCCTCTCCCGCTCAAAGAACACGCCTTTCGATCAAGCGGCCATGCTGGGGCGGGCGCGGGCGACCCTCGTGGGCGGGCGAGTCGTCTACTCCGACTCAGCATCGCCAGAAGTCCGCTCTTAATCCTTCGTATGGAAGAGCTTGTTGTTGATGTCGGGCCAGAACTCCTTGAAGACGAATGTGCCCCCATCGATCAGAATATTCGTGTACCAGATCTGGCCGACTTTGGACAGGTTCCGGTCCGAGCCAGGATAGTACAGCGACGAAATGCCCGACGCGGCGCCCGCGCCCACGATCTCTGACGCGTTGAAGACCTCATTGCCCTTGTCATTTCGCGTGATGACGACACGCGTCAAGGCATACTCCGCGCGCTTGAACGTGCTGCCATGGCCAAGCGTGTAGAACCGGCTGTCCTGATGAAGAACGCTCGGCAGGATGGCTTCGACCCAGAAGTTTTCATCCGCCGTGTCGGCATACGTGTGCCAGTAGTAGCGCGCGTACCCCGGCCAGCCATCGTGGAACTGTGGAGTTTGATTGAAGCCATAATAGAGCGCAGCCTGCGCGGCGATGAAGATCGCCGAGGAGTAATCAAAGCTGTCCTGAAACGCGGTCGTAAACTTCTCTCGCGGGCTCTCGGGCGGCAGGTGGACGTCAGCCGAAACAGAGCGAAAGTTCGGGACGATACCGAGAATGCGCTTGGTCTGCTTGGGCTGCCCGGTCGTTGCATCCGGAGCCCTGCTGCTGGCTGCCGTTTGACTAGCGACGATTGCATCTGGCGAGACCGACGGAGCATCCGGCAAATCGGCGCCGGCAGTTACGCTT
The DNA here is from genome assembly GCA_964244225.1 of uncultured Acidobacteriaceae bacterium. Classification (GTDB taxonomy): domain Bacteria; phylum Acidobacteriota; class Terriglobia; order Terriglobales; family Acidobacteriaceae; genus Edaphobacter. Next base: position 3,331 of record CAXTJC010000075.1, on the reverse strand, counting down.
GAGGAGCTAGCGACGGCATCGAGTAGCGAATCGGAAGCGAGAAGCGGACCCTGAACCTGCGCGTACGCCGAGCCGGCGGCGAGGCAAAGTGTCAGGGCTGAAAGCATGGTCTTCATCCTCTTAGGATGTGAGGACGCCGCAAGCGATGCAGAATGAGGCGGGGCAACAGCAAGCATTTCTCGGGCATTCAAACTTGTTTGTAAACGAGCAGAGAGATCAGCGAAGGCTTCCGAATTACTCACCTGTGCTGCCCTCTTTCTTTGCGTGGAAGACGCGGCTGACGTAGCGGCTGTTGATGTCGGGCCAGAACTCCTTAAAGGTAAAGTTGGCCCCGTCGATGACGACGCTGGTCAGCCATTTCTGGCCAACTTTCGTCCAGGTGCGGTACCGCGCGGGATAATACGTGGAGGAGATGCCGGACGCTGCGCCGGCACCGATGATCTCGGAGAAGTTTGGCTGCTCGTTGCCGCTGTCACCGCGTGTAATAAGAACGCGGGTGGAAGCATACAGTGCGCGATGGGCAATACTGCCATGGCCAAGCGTGTAAAAGCGCGAGTCCTGATGGAGAACGGCAGGAAACACGCCGCCGACCATGAAGTTCTCATCGGCCGTATCCAGCAGGGTTCTCCAGTAGTAGCGCCCGTACCCGACCACGCCCTTCCCGAACTCAGGGTAGGCGTTGCCGTCGATCGAGAAACCGGCCTGCACCGCGGCCAGGATAAAGGAGCCATAGTCAAAGGAGTCGCGGCCGGCAATGACAAACTTGTCGCGTACGCTCTGGGGCGGCAGATGCTCGTCGGCTGAGACGGAGCGGAAGTTAGGAATCACGCCGAGAATGCGTTGCGTTTGCTGCGGTTCGTTCGGCTTTGCGGCCGGCGGCGGCAGGGCCGCGGGGTCGCGCGTCTCGGTCTTTTGCAAGGGCGTCTCCGGCTTCGGAGGATTCGTCTGGGAGTCGGTCTGGCTCTGTTGCGAGCTGGACCAGCCCGGCGCATCCGGAAGCGCGTTCACCGCTGTCTCCGCGCTACCCGGAAGAGAAGCAGCCACAGCCAGGCTTTGGGCGCAAACTCTATTCACCGGCAAAACGATTGATGAGGCGACTGCGGCAGCAAGGAGAAAGCTGCGAGCCCGGCCATAAAGCCGGTGGGAAGGAGAGGTTGGGTGCACACCTTACTAGACGCGTTTATATCGGCCAAGTTTCGCAATGTGCGCTCTTTTCGCCGGCAGCGCGTCTCTTTCTACAACACGCCGGTCTACCGCTCATAAGAGGCGCTCATAACAGGCCGGTCTGCCGCGCCACGGAACGAATGATTTCAAGCGCCTGGTCGAGCTGCGCGAGGCTGTGCTCACTCGTCAGAATGCAGCGGATACGCGCCTTGCCCTCGGGAACCGTGGGGAACGCAATGCCCGTCGCCATCACCCCGGCCTCAAACAGCGCGCGCGAAAAGGCCATGGTCTGGCGGCCGTCGCCAAGGATGATCGGCGTAATCGGCGTCTCGCTGGCAGGCGTCGTCACGCCGCCAATGTCGAAGCCGGCCTGCTTCAGCTCAGACTGAAAGTAGCGCGTGTTTGACCACAGCCGCTCAATGCGCTCGGGCTCGCTCTCCAGAATGTCGATCCCGGCGATGCAGGTGGCCGCGACCGACGGCGGGTGCGAGGTGGAGAAAAGGAACGGCCGCGCGCGATGGTAGAGATAGTCAATCAGGTCCCTCGATCCGCAGACATAGCCGCCCAGCGCGCCGATAGCCTTTGACAGCGTGCCGACCTGGACATCCACGCGGCCATGAACATTGAAATGATCCACCGAGCCGCGGCCATTGCGCCCCAGCACGCCCGAGGCATGCGCGTCGTCGACCATCATGATCGCGTTATAGCGCTCGGCCAGGTCGGCGAGCATGTCGACCGGCCCAATATCGCCATCCATGGAAAAAACGCCGTCGGTGATAATCAGCCGGCGGCCGGGCTCGTGCTCAATCTCTCGCAGCAGCTCCTCGGCGTGCGCAACATCTTTATGCCGGAACACCTTGATCTTGGCCCCGGAAAGCCGCGCGCCATCGATGATGCTGGCGTGGTTCAACTCGTCCGACAGGATGAAGTCGCCCTTGCCGAGAATCGACGACACTGTTCCTGCGTTCGCCGTAAAGCCCGACTGAAAGACGACGCAGGCCTCGACATTCTTGAACGCAGCGATCTTCTCTTCGAGCTCCATGTGAATCCGCATCGTACCGGCAATCGTGCGCACGGCTCCCGAGCCGACGCCATACTGCCGGGTCGCGGCGATCGCGGCTTCGCGCAGCTTGGGGTGATTGCAGAGACCGAGATAATTATTGCTGGCGAGGTTGATTACCTGCCTGCCGTCGTAGGTGCAGACCGGCGCCTGCTCATCCTCGAGCACGCGCAGCCGGAAGTGCGTGCCGCGGGCGCGCAGATCGTCAAGAGCGGCGGTAAGGTGGGCGAGCTGAGGCCGGGCAGCAACGGTAGGCATGCCACTATGCTAAACCTCCGGCGGTCGGTGCCGATAACTCCCAAGAAGGCCGCGGCAGGAACACCATGCCATGAAGGTGCTATGGCATGACCCGCCCGGCCTCGGCTATCTCTACACTGAGGCTTCTATGACACATCGAGTTTCCCAAGTTGTGGCCGCGGTCGCGCTTGCCGCCTGCCTGACCACCGGTTGCAAGAGCAAGGAAGAGCAGGCGCTGGAGCAGGCGAAGGTGCAGGCCGCCTCCACCGGGCAGGCGCAGCAGATCGTAACGATCGATAAGAACGGCAACACTACCACGACCGTCGTACAGCCACCCCAGCCCGGCCAGGCCAGCCAGGTCGTGACCACCACGACGACGACCTCAGCGCCTGCCGCACAGGGGCCCGTCGTCACGCCGGTTACAGGCGGCGTTCCCGCGAACACTCCGGCCAGCGCGAACGGCGGGCCCGCTTACAGCGGCAGTGCTCCTCTCGCAAGCGGCCAGCCGATCGCGGCCGGACAACCAGTATCCCCAGTGGCCGGCGGCGGCCCCGTCGTCTCGGCCGTGAACGTCAGCATCCCGGCGGGAACCGATCTGGCGATCCGCATCAATCAGCACATCAGCGTCAAGACCAGCCGCGCGGGAGATCGCTTCACCGGCGAGGTGGTCGAGCCGATCGCCGATGCCAACGGGCGTCCGCTGGTGCCGCAGGGCACGCCGGTCGGCGGCCTCATCGACGCCTCGCACCGTCGTGGCCACTTCAAGGGTCGCTCCATCCTCGAGCTGCGCCTGACCTCCATGACGCTGAACGGCCAGCAGCTCCCCATCGACACCCGCGACCTGACCCGCACCAAGAAGGGCAAAGGAAA
>CAXTJC010000074.1:0-9596 GCA_964244225.1 uncultured Acidobacteriaceae bacterium | reverse complement strand
ACGGCATGGAACACACTGGTGCGCGGCATTTTAGTGCTTTTTGGTTTTTCTGCGCTGCTGTTGCTGTTATGGTTCTGGGTACCCCGGTTGATTTGGCCGGACGGCATGATGCCGCCGGTGCAGCGCTGGGGCAAATCTGCCTCTGTACAGGCGTCCGGGGCGCAGGTCCGATCGACGAAGGCACCGGCGGGGTTTGCTGCCGCCGGAGAGAAGTTGGTGTCACAGAGGTCTCCCGGGCAGGTAACGCAGGTGCAGCCCCGGGGCGACTTCTCGAAGACCCGGCGCATCAGCGATGCGTAGGGATGAGGCAGGCAACGCAGGAATGGTTTTGACGTTCTGACGGCATCAAAGCGGTGAGTTGAAGGGGAGGGTAAAGCACAGTGCCACTGGTAAAAGTGATTCGAAAGGGAGTAACACCCCACATTCGCAAGGTGCCGACCTCTACTGCGGCCGTTATGCTGCCAGTCACGATGGATCGCATCGGCGCCGAGGCAGGCAGTGAGACCGAAGAGCCGACCAAGGTCGAAGACCTTCGCGATGCCTTTACAAAGTTTCAGCCGCAGTTCGACTTTCGCGGCCGCGCGGGCGAGGAAGAGACGGAGTTTCGGGCCGACCTTCGCTTCAAGAGCATTCGAGACTTCGAGCCTGAGAACCTGCAGAAGAAGCAGGAGGTGCAGAAGGAGAATGGCGAGACCGAGTACCTGCGAAACGATCTAGCCGACCTGAAGCTGAATATCGACCTGCTGTACAGGCTGAAGGACAGATGGCGGCTTCCGGCAGTGCGACGGGCATGGAACGATCCGGCGCAGCGCAAGGAGATCATCGAGGCGCTGGGCAAGCTACGAAGTGAACTGCAGGGTGTAGCGAAGGGCGGTAACGCGTAATGGCAAACACACAGACTCTGACCAAAAAGCGGACTACGGAAGCGATCATCTCGGACACGAAGTCGAAGAGCCTGCTGCAAGATATCTTCGCTGACCTGCATCCGGGACTTCTGGATGAGAAACGCGATCTGGCGACGATATTTACCCCGCAATCCGCAGGGGAGTTTCTCAGCTATCTGACGGATTTTGAGCGCTTGCTGGACGAGAGCGACACGTACGAGAAGACGGTTGAAAAGGTGCAGAAGAAGATCGAGGGCGCGGAGGCGGTGCGCGACGACCTGTTGGCTCAGGTCTACGATAGCGTTCGTCCGCTCGAACAGAGCTACCGGCTGCTGCAGATGTTCTTTGAAAACTCGAAGACAGGCGACGGCAAGGTGCGGAAGCCGGTTGAACTCTACGTCCTCAATGCGGATCCGAAGGCCATGCAGGATATTTTCAGCATGAGTGTCGCCGCAGTCGAGCACTTTGTCACGCAACGCAACGACAACTTCAACTTTCGGGACGACATCTGCAACCTGGTGATTCCGGGATTTTATCCGCAGCCGATTCGCGAGAAGTTCGAGCAGATGGCCAACGCCTGGGGCATGCTTCTGATCGGCGACCTGGATGACGAGAAGTCGTTCAAGAACATCGAGCGAAACTTCCTTCCGGGCGGCAAGTATGAGTTCCTGAAGCGGCCCGAGGACAACGCCGCAGCCGACGTTTGCCTGGTCGGCTATCTACAGCTGCGCGCACCACACTGGTTTGAGAAGGGTGACGCAAAGGAAGGCATGTATGCTCCACCATCGATCGTGTTTGCGGGAGCTGTCGCGCGGGCTGATGATGTCCAGGGAATGGCGCAGGGACCAGTAGGATCGCGTTTTGGCCGCGTGCTCGGCGCGGAGAAGTCCCGGGTCGAGCCGCTGATCAGCGAGATGGAGCATTTGAGCATGGAGCGGCAGCTCATTCCGATTATCCGCGATGCGGATAACCACCTGTGCTTCTATGGTTGCCGAACCCAGGCCGATGACCCGTATGGGGTATTGAAGTTCTTCACGTCGTATCGCATCCTTCGCTATCTGGAACGCTGCTGCCGGCACTACCTGCTGCAGGTCGCCGGACAGGTGTTGACTCGCGACTTCATGGATGAGCAGATCGAGACGCCTTTGAAGCGGCTGCTGGATGAGCAGGTGACGCAAGGGACGATCTTGAGCTACGACCTGTTTGTCGATAAGGACTCGAACAAGCGCATGCAGGGTATCTGCGACATCACGTTGAGTGTTATGCCGACTGGGCCGGCGGAAACGTTTGTGCTCAAGATCGATGTCCCTGAGTTCTCGAAACCCGAGCCCGCAGACAAGCGTACCGCGTAAATGGATTACTGAAGTTTTGTGAATTTGAGACGTGTCGCGACGACAGTTTCAGATTCGATTGCGTCACAGTTTGGAAGTGGTGTCGGAGAGGTCCATGAAGGAACGGGATAGTTCTGGGCTACGCATTACGCCGGGGGATGCCGCTCGAAGCCACGAGTCGGTGATACATGACCGCGGGCGAGCTTTTCCTGGCCGCATTGAGGGAGGTACTTCAGCAAAAAAGAGTGAGGCGGAGGCACTCAGTTCGGTCATCAGGTCGCCGTATGGCATGAAGATCTCCGCACGGGTTGGTCGTCCGTTCACGCTTGAAGAGGAGCGAACCAGCCCGGGAGAGAGAAGGCCGGCTGAAGAAGCGGTCTCCGAGGTGAAGACCGTTTTAGTCAATCGCGATGTCGCCCTGGGGGCACGGCAACGTCCGACTGCCTTAGACGGAAATCCAAATTCAAGATCGCCCGGCGGCCCAGACGATGCGCCTCGCTTGGAAGGTAGAAACCTGCCGGAAGAGCCCGGACGGATGCATGAAGGTGTTGCACGCTTGAAAGCGCTTCTGCCGACCGGCTGGTTCAAGAGCTGACCGGCCAGCAAGCAGATGCAGCAGGCGGAGTGAAGCTCTGCTTGTGTTCCACGAGGCATCACGAAGATAGAAAGATAAAGGAGGAGTTTCTGTGGCCACTGCACCCTATCGCGCTACCGTCACTATCGACGGGACGAAGTTTGACGCTGTTTCCACCAGTGTAAAGTTCACAACAGAGAAAGATCGCTCGGGGGTCGCGCAGATGGGCAGTCTGTCCACGCGAATCCGAGTCTGGGCCGATCTGCACGATGACCAAAACCTGCCGTTCTCCGCAGTCAAGAAGTTTTTTGACATGGCCAACGTCGTCACTCGCGACAAGATCAAGCCGATCAAGATCGAGTTCTGGAAGGACGACTCGCATCAGGACGCTCTCGTCAGTTACAACTTCAGCGGCTGGATTCGGCGTTTCGAGACCTCCAACCCGCTCGACTTCCTTCCGGGCGGACCGCTGCCTACCTCGGACGACCTGCTGGTTGATGGGGCAGCACCTGAGCTGAATCATATGATGATTCTCGATCTTGAGCCGGCGATGAATCAGCAGCACTTCCAAGACATTCAGGTCAGCAATTAAGCATGCAGCAATTAAGCAGTCTCAGGTCCGCAACCCAGCGCCCGGGCGCCAAACAGAGAAAGGCAGACTTCCATGGCAACTTCTCCATACCGCAGCACCGTGACGATCAACGGAAACAAGTTCGATTGTGTCTCGGTCACCGTTGCTTTTCAGACAGATAAAGACCGCGCAGGCATGCCGCAGATGGGCAGCCTGGCGACGACGATTCGCGCCTACGTGGACTTCCATGACGACACCAACCTTCCGTTCTCCACGCTGAAGGGTCTCTTCGATCTCGCTAATGTCGTGACGCGCGACAAGGTAAAGGATATGAAGATCGAGTTCTGGAAGGACGACTCGCATCAGGATGCGCTGGCGAGCTACGTCTTCAAGGGATGGATCAGCGGCTTTCACACGCTGAATCCGTACCAAAGTGTGGATACGACCGGCGAGCAGAACGTCGGCCTGAATCACATTCTGGTGCTGGACCTCGAGGCAAGCCTCAACCAGCAGAACTTCCGCGATATACAGCTCAGCAACTAGACAGGAAAGGCGGCGAAAGGGCATGGCGTGTCTCTCCTTTCCCTTACGCATGCGCGACGGCGGGACTCTTCAAAGAACAGAGGAGCCCGCCGCCGTGCTTGCCTTTCTTCAGGTGATGGCGCTGACGCCGGGCGGATCATGGCAGGCATGTGCCGAGTTTGGCCTGCGAGACCTGCTCGAAAATCCGCAGCGGCGCGCGGACGTTCCCAGACTGGCGGCGGAGCGCGCCAACCGGGCGCTGCAGGCCCTTGGCTTCGAGACCTTCAGAGTCTCCTCGATCGTGCGGGAGCTAAGCCAACGCGCCGATATTGAGACTTACTCTGTCACGCTTCTGTCGACCAGAGGCGAGCAGCAGGAGTTTTCGAGCACACTGACTGCGCCGGTGGCCACGTGAACTGCCGGAGTGAGGCGAATTTGTAGAGATTGCAGAAAATTGTAAGGATTGTTGAACTTTGTGGACGAGTGATGACGATGCTGAAGCCCACCACTGCTGAGATTGATCGCAAGCTGCGAGAGGAGTTTCGCCGGCGAGCTAAGGATTACGGCATCACTGCGGAGACGCTCGATCCGGTGCTGGCGGTGCTATTCCGGACCTTTGCCCAGCAGGTGGAAAATATCTACTCCGACACTGGTCGCATGCGCCAGGCGCTGCTTGAAGAGCTGATGGCGGGGATGCAGATACGGCGGTCAATGGCGCGACCCGCGCAGACGGTAGTTCGCTTCAGCTCCCGGTCCTCGCGATCGAAGCTGCTGCAGGCCGGCACGGAGCTGATCGGGCATGCGCGTTCCGGGGAACGGCTGACCTTCGCGACCGATGCATCGATCGAAGTGAGTGCGGCGACGGTGGCGATCGCGCTCGGCTACCAGGACCAGACGCTCGAGTTGCTGCCGAACGTGGAGGTGGGCGAGGCGCTGCAGGCGTATCGTCCGAGCCTGGATCCGGTGCGGGTGAATCTGGGCCCACAGCCGGCGTTGTTCCTGGCAATCGAGCATCTGCCCGAGAGCGGGCTGCGGCGCCACAGCGTGTACTTTGATCTTGCTCCGAACGGGTATCCGGTCCGCGCGGCGCTGGAGTCCGAGACGTGGTGGATCTTCGGACCGGAGGGCGACCTGAACGGAGATGGGCTGCTGCGGCCGGAGCGCGGCAATAGCGGGATGAGCCAGCTGCGATGGCAGTTTGGCGAGGAAGGAGCGGAGCCGAGCCCGACGACCTTTCCCGAGCTGCAGGATGGCTTCTACGGCGGACGCATCTTTGTGCTGCCGGACGGCACAGGCCGCTCGCTCGAGTGCACGGTGCCGCGGCTCCTGGAACAGCCGCTGACCCGCATCTGCGGCCGTGACCTGCGCAGCTGGCTGAGCGAGCCGCGCGTGTGGATCAAAATTCCCATGCCGCCCCAGATGCCGCCCTTGCGATCGACGATCCACGGGATTGTGCTGCATGCGGCGACCGCGAGCAATATCTTTTGCAGCAACCAGACGGTGGACTTTAAGAAGGACGGAACGTCGCTTCCGATCGGCATCAAGACGAGCGGCAGCCGCGAGCTTCTGGTCGCTCCGCTCTCCGTGACCGGGCGCGGAAACCGCATGTACGCTCAGGGCCTGCAGCCGAGATCCGATGCGACGCAGGGATGGTTCGAGTTCAAGAATGATCGCGTTAACCTTCATCCCGGGATGGAGCTCGACGGGCGTGAGGAGGAGAGCGCGACGCTGCGGCTGTGGCTGACCAACGGGGCGCTCGGAAACCTGATGGCTCCTGGAGATATTGCCGGGTTTGCCAGCAGCGCGACCTTTGACGATATCCGCGTGACGCAGATGACGGCGTCTTCGGGCGGCTCGGATGGCGAGGAGTATGCGCTGGCGGAGCGTCGCTTCGCCGAGACCATGCTGACGCGCGGGAGTGTGGTCACGCGAGCGGATCTGGAGACGGCGGCCCTGGCGTATGACCGGCGCATCCTGTCGGCGGTCGTGGAGTCGCGCATCGATCGGCGGCCCGAGGGTCTGCGCAAGGTAGCGCGTCTGTGGTTGTCGCTCGATCCGGACGGCTTTACGGACCGGGATCTGGAGCTGCCGGTCATGCAGCAGGGAATGACGCGCCTGCTCGAAGACCGGCTCATCGAAGGCACGCTGCTCGACATTCGCTTTGAATGGGGACAGGCGGTGCCGGCATGAGGGAAGAGACTGCAGTCCGGCGCGCCGGCGGACTTCGGCAGATGCCCGATTTTGTCTCCGGAACGCATGCGTTCCGGCACACTATGCACTCGGCGCTAGCGTCGCTTGAGGCGGAACGCGTGTCGTCGCACCGGCTGCGGCTGCGATCGACCGGACGGGAGAGCGTGCCCGAGGGAACGGTGGTGGGTCAAAGCCCGGCCGCAGGGGAGGCGATCGACGACAGTACCCCGCTCACACTTGACATTGCGGGGGAAGGCTTCTATCACCACCTGCCGTTCGGGATGTGGGACGTGGGCGGAGAGGAGACCGCGGGCACGCGGGAGATGCTGGAGGGGATCGACGACCCGCTGCTGAAGGTGACGCACTGGTCGCGCGAAGGGGCGCTCCTGTTCAACATTGCCGCCGACAACCTGCCAGCATGCGCGCGATGGATGACGCTGTTCGGGGTGCAGGCCGAGGCGTGGCCGCGCCATCTCTGGTATTCGCTGGCGAGCCTGCTGGGATCGCTCGCCGGGCTGGCCGGAACGCGCGAGGGCGTTTCCCTGGTGCTATGGGTGCTGTTTGGTCTGCCGCTGCTGGAGCTGCGCTATCAACGTCGCGATACGATGCTGCCGGCGGAGTTCGTGACCCAGCTGGGCGCGCGATCGTCGCGCCTGGGGGTGAGTACGGTGGCTGGGGACTCGATTGAGGACCTGGCGGCTCTCGAGATTCGCATTGGGCCGGTTGCGCTGGCGCAGTATGAGCAATTTGAGATGGACGCGGGCCGGCAGCTGCTCCTGCGAGCGTTGAAGCTGGTGGTTCCGGTGTCGCTCGATTTCTCGCTGGAGTGGGAGGTGCTCGACCGGGCACGGGCTCCGCGGCTGGGCGATCCGGCCCAGAACAGCCGTCTGGGTGTGAACTGTCATATGGGAGTGCAGTAGATAGTGGGACTTAGGCAGTGAATGCGAGACGACCGGATGCGGACGGCCGGCGAAAGGATTGGACGATCAACATGGATTCCTTGCACTTGAGGTCGGTGAACTGGCAACACGGCATGCTGCTGACGCCCGACCATTTTCTGCGGCAGGAGCGCTATCTTGAGTCGGTGGCGATGTGGGCTACCAGCTTCCTGACGGCGAGCGACGGCCTGGTGGGCGGCGGGGTACGCCTGCCGGAGAGCGATCTGGGGGCGGTTCGCCACGATCCGATTGTGGTGCTGAGCGAGGATGCCGAGTCGCTGCGCATCTCGGTGAGCCAGTGCCGCGGAGTCACGCCGTCGGGCCTGATCGTGGATATCGACAGCGCCATAACAGTCTCTGAGCAGTTCGCGAAGAACGGGCTGGCCGGGGTTGTCGAGGCCGTGGTGTACGTGATTCATGACACGAGACGACGCGCGCCGATGGATGGAGTTGCCGACACGTTCAACCCGCAGATGCGGTCCGAGCGCACCTTTGCGTACCGGGTGTCGCTCGAATGCACGGCGGCGGAGCGCGAGAATGCGCTTGCCGTGACGCGGATCCAGAGGCCGATTGCGGGTGTGGAGTACGAGAAGGATCCTCGCTTTATCCCGCGGTGCGCATCGATCTCGGCACACAGCGAATTGACCGCGGGATGGCGGCGCATCGTCGAGATGGTGCATACACTGAGCTCCGGGTATGCGGAGCTGCACCGCGCCATGCGGGAGTTCATGGTGTTGTTTACTGAGCGCGGGATCGAGACCGAGGTGGACCGCGACTCGGTTGCCTTTGCGGAGCGGATGGTGATGGCGCTCCAGGACGCGTCCTATGCGGTGCTCGACCGGACGCAATCGCCGGCGCACTTCTTTGCGGCGCTGCGCAAGCTGATCCACCAGTCCGCGACCTACTTTGACCTGGCGCCGGGCATGCAGCAGTACTACGAGATGCTGCGGCAGACCGGCGAGACGGAGCTGGCGCGCATGATCGACTCGCAGAAGTACGCGCTCCAGACGGGACGAACTCTGAAGCTCGAACAGAACCTGCAGACCGAGCTGCAGCGCAACCTGCAATCGATCGCCGTGCTCGAGAAGCTGGAGCGCGCGCTTGAGGGCAAGTACATCGACTTCCGGCGCAGCCCGGCCCTGGAGGGGGCGAACTTTATCTTCGATCGCGGCGGCAAGGTGCTCTACCGGCTGGCGGCCAAGCCGGCGCGCGTGCAGGGTGTGGTGGATGAATCGACGATCTATTTCTCGCAGCTGCGGCTGGAAGGCCGGGATAAGTATCGTCTGATCCTGGTGGGCGAGACGACGCAGCCCTTCGAGCGGGGAACGAAGATCAGCGTTGAGATTCGCTTGAACGAGGGCAGCGGGTTTCGCCGCGCGGCGATCATTTTGACGGCAGAGGCCAAGCTCGAGGATCAGTACAACCTGGAGTTCGATTTCGACGCTCCGGACGTACCGACGATCACAGATGTCCGGGTCACGGTGCCGGCGGCTCATGGGATAAGAACGGCGCTGCTGTTTATTCGCCATCGTTTCTACGCCGGTGCACCGGGCGAGAGTCCGGCGGCTCTGTCGCAGAGAGAGACGCCCCGGCCGGAGCCGCTACCGTTTGCCTCCGGGCGTGGGCAGGTCGCAACGTCGCAAGCGATGGAGAGCGATGGACCGCAGCGGTCGTCAGCCGTACTCTCTGTGGCGGAGCGGATGCGGGAGGATCGCTCGGTGGCCTCCATGCAGCCGGCAAACGGACACTCCGCGGGCGAACACGAGGAGTCGCTTCCGCCGTGGATGCCACGCAGCCGGGATGCAGGGGCATCCGGGACGGCGGAGCGGGACGAGGCGGATGCAAAGCCGGCGAGACGGCGGCGGCTGGAGTAGAGAACGGCTGGAGTAAAGGACAGGGACAAGGACGAGGACGAAGGAGCAGGGTACGTGGGAATCGATTTGAGCCGGCTATCGGATGAGCTTGAAGATGCACTGGAGAACGCGCGCCTGCTGGCGGAGCGGCGGCGACAGGCCCAGATCCAGCCGGTGCACCTGCTGTATGTGCTGCTCGATCACGAGAGCAGTCTGTTTGCGCTTCTGGAACGCAACCACATCGGAGCAGGCGCTCTGCTGGATGCGCTGGGGGCAAAGGTGAACACGCAAGCCGGAGGCCCGCTCGAACCGGGCCGCCGACCTATCGCCTCAAAGGCGCTGCGCGATCTTCTGGACGGCATGTTTCGCCGCGTGGACGAGCGAAAAGGCAACTCCGCGGAGCCGATGGACCTGCTGCTTGCGGCGCTCGACCAGAGCGAGGCTGAGCTGCGATCGGACCTGCGCGAGGCCGGAGTCACCAAAGAGACGGTGCATGAGATCGCGGATGTGCAGAAGACGCTGAAGCAGAGCTACGAACCGAAGCAGGCGGGCGCGACCGAGGGCGGCGGCGCGCGGGAGCCGGAGATCAGCGGCGGCAACGTGCTGGAGCGCTTCGGCAAGGATTTGACGGAGGCTGCGCGCAGCGGCGATCTGATGCCGGTGGTGGGCCGCGATGAAGAGATCCGCATTTTGATCCAGACGCTGCTGCGCAAGACCAAGAACAATCCGGTAC
>CAXTJC010000073.1:0-9669 GCA_964244225.1 uncultured Acidobacteriaceae bacterium | reverse complement strand
CGGAGAGTTGGCAGAGCCCGGTTGAATGCACCTGACTCGAAATCAGACATAGTCGCAAGGCTATCGGGGGTTCGAATCCCTCACTCTCCGCCAAAATCCCATTGCTGAACGCTCAAAGCTGTTTACGGACACCGGCCTCCTTTTCGATAGTCGACACCTGATCCTCCAGCTTGCCTTCCATAGCGGATTTGGCCTCACCCGTCCTGAAGGTGAGTGGCGACAGGCTCTGGGTAACGTCCTCTTCCAGGAAGGCAAGCCCGGAGTAGAACGCGAGCAAAGCCAGCAGCAGGCCGCACCAGGCAGTCGCCACGGAGAGCCAGCTTTTATCAGTTAGAGCCAGTGCGGCTGCACCGCACGCACGGACGATCGCGACCGCCAGCACCGCACCCAGCAAAGGCTTTCCCTTAAAGGTGACGATCGTCAACATGAGAAGGCAAATCGCCAGGCAAAAGAGAAAGGCGGCGGTGGCGTGGCTGATCGCCGGTGGCGGCCCGTTGAGGAGTGCTAATCCCTGCACCACCCAGGCCGCGCCAAAGATAGCAAACGCGGTAGCGCCGCCGCCGTCTCTGGCAAGAAAGGCGATCAAGCTCGGACCGATCTCCAGGGGCGCTACAAAGGCGAGCAGCATGAAGGCCAGCAGCCTTGCTTCCGATGGGGGAATCCAGTGCAGGAGAAAGGCACTGTACAGTGCGTTGCCAATTGCGAAGGCGAAGGCGGCCAGGCGAATGGAGCTGGCATAAGGCCGCAAAACAATTTGCACCGGGATCTCTGCCATCTCTGCCACGTTAGCCCCCGAACCATTGTCGCAGCGAAGTGGCTTAGAGTACTTCTCCTGATGCTGTGGTGTTGTTCGCCTGCTGTGAAAGCCATTTTCCTTGAGAGAAAATGGCACGAGCTTTCTTATCTTTCTCTACACCTTTAGGAGAAATGCTTAGCGATCCCGCTCAGGGCATCGGACTCCCAATCAGAATCAATTTATAAGGAACCTCCACTACGCACATGGAGGTGGGTCTGGCTGTGTTCTACGGAGTCAGCTCCTCAGCGCTTGCGGCACTGAGCTGGTGAATCGCAGACCACGTCTGTGCGTAGGCGTTGAGGGCGTTGCTGGTCGACGCCCTGGACTCGCGCAATGCATCGAGGTAGTCAATCAGCGCCAGGCCTCCATGATCGTATGCGAATCGTGAGACGGTGAGGATGTCTGCGCTCTCATCAAGATAGTGACTTCCGAACCGATCCGAGAGAGCCTTGGCGCGCGTGTAGCCAACCCAGGCCTGATCGACATCGGAGGTGACCTGGTTGCGAGCGGCGAGCTCGAAGAGGCGGGCAGAATCGGTCTGGAGGCGTGCCGTCTCCTTATTGCCCTGATTTTTATCGAAGATGCGGATCGGTAAGTTGATGTTGAAGCCGAACGAGTTGTAGTAGCCGGACTTGTCAAACTCGCCCTCAAGAGTTGGGTCACTGGTACCGTTCGCAATGGCAAGACGCGTGTTCGCTTCGGCGGCGACTATACCGGCACGGGTGGCAGCATAGTCGGGCCGGCGCGCAAGCGCTGCCTGTATCAGCTCCTGCTCGGTCTGCGAAAGGACGGGTGGAACGATTTCGCCTACGATGTCGAAACCTGGCCTCGGCGTGTCGAGGCCGATAAAGGTCTGCAGTTGGTCGGAGGCCTGAAGCAGGCTGATCTCAGCGTTGGCCTGATCGGACTCGAAGCCGCCAAGCTGGAGATCGAGGCGCTCGAAGTCGAGCTTGCCTATATCGCCGGCCTTATAGCGGTCGTTGGCTACTTCGATTTCATGGCGGAAGTCTTTGAGGTTAGCGTTGGCGAGGTCGAGCGCGGCTTTCGCAAAGAGCATGCTGGTAAAGGCCAGCTTGATCTGCAAGGTGGTCTGGCGGATGGTGTCGTCAAGTTGAGCCTGGGTCTGGGCGGTGATGCCGCGGGCGGTCTCAAGCCGGAACTCGCGCTTGTTGCCGCGTTCGAAGAGGCGGGAAAACTGGAAGGCGTAGGCGTCGGGGTTGCCTTTGGAGCCGTTGGGCGGGAGGGTCACGTTGGTGCCGTTGACGCCGAAGAACGGATTAGCGCGGACACCGGCCTGGAGCTCCTGGGCGCGTACAGCACGGAGATTCCGCTCCGCGGCGAGGAGAGTGGGGTTTTTGGCACGGGCCTGGTCGACGATCTGCTGCAGGGTAAAGGCTCCAGGTTTGGACGGCGGTGATTTGCGTGGGTCCGGTGCAGGGGATGGCGTAAAGGCGCCCCCTGCGTTACCGGGTATCTGCTCCTGTGCCGGAGACGTAAGTGTCGCAGGAAGGGGCGCGGGCGCAGGTGCGGGTGCCGCTGGAGGCATCTGGGAGGTGGAGCGTGGAGTGGGTGCGAGGATCTGTCCTCCACCAGCAGCCTGAGCGTGGGCAAGAGATGCAAGGAGGAGGGTTGCTGCCATGAGCAGTGTAGGGCGCAACGGGATGAGAGCGGTACGGATCACTGTTCAAACCCCGTTTCGTGAGCAGGCAGAATATCGGTGTCGCGCGCGATCCAGACGTAGAGCGTCGGCAGCAGAAAGACGCTGATTAGCAGCGCCCCGACCAAGCCGCCGACGATCACAATCGCGAAGGGACGCTGCGAGTCGGAGCCGATCCCGTGAGAAGTTGCGGCCGGCAGCAGGCCGAGCGTGGCGACCAGCATGGTCATCATGATGGGACGCAGCCGAAGTACTGCGCCCTCGATCGCCGCGTCCTCAATGGATCTGCCGCTCACACGCATTTGGTTGATGTACTCGAGCATGATAATGCCGGTCTGCACGGAGACCCCGAAGAGTGCTAAGAAGCCCACTCCGGATGAAACCGAGAAGTGTGTGCCTGTGAGAAGAAGCGCTAGCAGGCCGCCAATCGGCGCCATCGCGAGATTTGCAAGGATCAATGCGGCCCATTTAAAAGAACCGAACATGCTGTAGAGAATGATGAAGATAAGCATGAGAGTGATGGGGAGCACAATCAGCAGTCGCCGCGTGGAGCGCTTCTGGCTTTCGTACTCACCTGCCCAGTCGATCTTGTATCCCGGCGGCAGAGGGACCTGCTTCGAGACTTTGCCGATCGCCTCCTCAACCGTCGAGCCGAGGTCGCGATCTCGCACCGAGTACTTGATTGCCACATAGCGTTGCCCGTTCTCGCGATAGATCTCTTCGGCGCCGTCCTGTGTCTGCACGCGCGTCAACTGCGCCAGCGAGACGCGTTCGCCCGACGGCGCGAGAAGCCGGATACCCGATATAGCCTCAGGCGTCACGCGAAAGGCAGGGCTGTAGCGCACCGTGAGATCGTAGCGCGCCTCGCCGTCCAGCACCTGCGAGACGGTGCTTCCGCCCACAGCAGATTCAATCGCGTCCTGAACGTCAGCGACGTTAATGCCGAAGCGTGCCGCGGCCTCGCGATCGACAATAAAGTTCAAGTTTGGCTGACCGATGACACGGAACAGACCGAGATCGCTGATGCCGCGGATGCCGGACATCACGTTCACAATGGCGTTCGCCTTCTGCTCGAGAGTCCGCAGATCGTCGCCGTAGAGCTTCACCGCAAGCTCGCCTTTCACGCCGCTGACCGCCTCTTCAACGTTGTCGGAGATCGGTTGGGAAAAATTCCAGATGACACCAGGCATTTTGCTGAGCTCACGGTTGATGGCGCCGATTAGCTCGTCTTTGTTCTCTCCAAAGACACCCCGCCATTCCGCCTTGGGTTTCAGGTCGACGAAGAACTCGGTATTGAAGAAGCCTGTCGTATCTGTACCATCGTCGGGCCGGCCCGTCTGGCTGATGACCTGTTTGACCTCCGGAAATGACAGCAGAGCCAGACGCGCGCGGTTTGCGATGGTGAGACTCTCCGTAGGGCCAGTGGAGGGAGCGAGCGTGCCTCGCACCCAGATCGCCCCTTCATCCAGGTGCGGCAGGAACTCCGACCCAATGACTCCTGTCGTCACGAGGATGATGGCGCCGATTAAAGCAGTAGAGGCAACGCCGACGGTTACGACGCGATGCTCGATCGCAGCCTTCACGGCATGGCGATATTGATTGATGAGCCAACGCAGCAGCGGGTTCTCCCACTCGCTCGCGCCGTTGCGGAAGAGAAAGCTGGCCAGCACCGGGGCAAGAAGCATCGAAAAGATGAGCGCGCCTAAAAGCGCGAAGGCCACAGTCCAGCTCATCGGCTTGAACAGCCGGCCCTCGACCGACTGCAGCGTAAAGATCGGCAGGTAGGCCGTGATGATGATGCCGATTGCGTAGAACACGGGCCGCTGCACCTCATGCGCGGCTTGCCGGATCTGTTCCCGTACTGACATATCTTTGCGGGCGCCGTGGCTCAGATGCCGAACGATGTTCTCGACCATCACAACCGCGCCGTCAACCACCATGCCAAAGTCCAGCGCGCCCAGCGAAAGAAGATTTGCGGGAATGTGCCGCAGATCGAGACAGATGGATGCAAAGAGCAACGAGAACGGAATGGTAAGCGCAACGATCAGCGCGCCACGGAGATTGCCGAGGAAGAGAAACAGGATGACGACAACCAGAACGATGCCCTCGGTTAGGTTGTGCAGCACCGTATGTGTGGTGAGATGGAGCAGATCCGAGCGATCCAGAAACGGCACAACTCGGACGCCCTGCGGCAGAACCCTCTCGTTCAGCTCTTTGACCTTGGCGTGGATGCCTTCAAGCGTCTCGTCGGAGTTTTGGTCCTTCTGCAGAAGAATGATTCCTTCCACCGCGTCGCTGTTGTCGAGAAACTTGCCGTCCGCGCGGCGGATCACGCGGCCTATCTGGCCAAGACGTATCTTGGGTCCCTGAACCACGGTTGCAATCTCTGTCAGCTTCAGAGCGGTCCCATTCTGCGCCTTCAGAACCGTATTTCCGATGTCGGTCGTGTTGGTAAACAGCCCAACCTCGCGGACGTTGATCTGCTGCGAGCCCTGCTCGATGAAGCTGCCCCCGGCGTTGACGTTATTCGCCGCAACCTGCTGCTTTACCTGAGCGACAGAGAGGCCATAGGAGACCAGCTTCGCCGGATCGAGAATGATCTGATACTCGCGCGTCGGGCCGCCGAAGCTGGAGACGTCAACGACGCCAGGCACCGACCGAAAGCTCTTTTCAAGAGTCCAGTCCTGAAGGCTCTTCAGCGCCATCGTGTCGTACTTCGGGTTTGAGCTTTCGAGTGTGTACCAGTAGATCTGGCCGACCGGGCTCCAGTCCGTACCGATCTGGGGCTGCAGACCGGAAGGCAGCGTCACCTGCGAGAGCCGCTCCAAGACCTTCTCGCGATTCCAGTCGTTCTCGCTCTCATCGTCGAAGATCATGGTGACGCTTGACAGGCCGGCCAGCGAGGTCGACCGGAGATGCGCCATATGCGGAATACCCGCCATCGCAATCTCAAGTGGAATCGTGACCTGCTGCTCCACCTCCTCCGCGGCACGCCCCGGCCACTGCGTGATCACAGTGACGTAGTTGTTGGCTACATCGGGGTACGCCTCGACCGGGAGGTTATGAAAAGAGATTGCGCCCCACCCGAACAGCAGAACCGTAACAACCAGGATGATGAAGCGATTGTTCAGCGCGAAATCAACGATCTTCCGGATCATTACTGTGCCGCCGTATTCTGCAGCTCCAGCGCATTCGCGACAACCTGCTGACCTGAGTTAAGGCCCGAAAGAATCTCAACCATGTTGCCCGGAAGCGTCTTGCCTGCCTTGACTTGAACCTGCCGGAAGTCGCCCTGGCTGCCTCCCGGCTCGAACACAAACTCACTATCATGCAGGTGCAGGATCGCCGGACCAGGAACAGTGACGACCGGCTCCGCACGCGACTCAAGAAATGTCGCCGTGGCGAACATGCCAATGCGCAGCAGGCTGTCTGGATTTGCCACCTGGATTCGAACCTTCGCCGTCCGTATTGAGGGATCGAGCACCGCACCGATGTCCGAGATGATTCCCGTACGCACCTTGTCAGGAAATGCATTCAGGCGAATCTGCACGCTCTGCCCCAAATGGACCTGAGCCAGGTCGTTCTCGTACACGTCACACAGCATCCATACGTGCGTGAGATCCGCGATCGTAAAGGAGCCGTTCGCGCCGGCAAACGTGATACCGGCGGCTCCGGAAGCCGTCGTATTCTGTGCGATGATCACGCCGGAGACGGGCGCGTAGACCTTCACTGTGTCGCCGGGATGGTTTTTATCCACACCCAGAATCTCCAGCTGCTCGATGGAAGCCTTCAACGCGGCCTGTGCATCGTCCTCACCGTTCTGCGCGATCTCGAGTTGGCTTTGCGCGATAGCTCCCTTGTCGAAGAGCAGCTTGTCGCGGTTCAGAACCACCAGCGCAAGGTGCTCATCCGCTACAGCTTTCAAGTAGGAGGCAAATGCCGTCGAAACATCCGGAGATTGCACCTCCATGATGAGCTGTCCTCGGTGGACCACATCTCCCAAGCCGGCGTGGAGCGCGACCACTCTACCGTTCGCGATCGAAAGCACGGGAATCTCCCGCGATACATCGGGCGCGACGCTGCCCGTCACCGCCAGCGTCTTGGTCGCCTGCTGTACTGCCGCGGAGACCAGCGCGAAGCTGGTCGTCCCGGAAACGTGGAGTACTCCCCCATTGTTGTTAACGGCTACCACGGCCGGCTGGGTCGGCGGCGCTTCCTGCGCGGCACGGTTCTCCTCACGCTTCTTACATCCCACCGCAAGACCCAGGAGAAGCAAGGAGAGGCAGAACGAACGGGCAGTGCTATTCACGCGCCCGGAGAGCAGCAGAGTCTTCCCGTAAGTCAAGCAGTACATCCGGGATCGCAACAGGATTCCCTGTCCTCGGAAGACGAGGAATCTTGTCCAAAGAACCATATGTATAGGGTAGTTCACCAGGAGTCCGCACAGGGAACGGAGAGCCATATCTTTCGATCACGAGACGGCGATCTTTCAGCCGCGCCAGGTCACTCCTGTTATTTACCCGGCATACTGAGAAAGGTTATGGCCATGCCTCCTACCCTGAGAAGCCGATGGGCGATCGTCACCCTGGGCATCCTCTTGCTCGCGCTGATCGCGTGGGCAGATGTTCACGTGAATGATGCAGTTCCGCTTGCGCTCTTGTACATCGTGCCTATTGTCTTGCTGAGCACAGTTCTGAACCGATGGCAGGTTGGCGTGCTGGGGATTCTATGCGCAGTTGTGGCGGAGTTCGCGGACGAGTACCCGTGGAACCTGGGGCAGGGCATTCCACGCGACATCCTGTATCTGCTGGCCTATGAATCCGCAGGCTTCTATGTGGCCGAGTTCGTATCCAGGCGCCGCGCGGAACGGCTTCACCTGACGGCGCTCGAAACCGAAATGGAGGCACGCCGCGGTGCGGAAGAGCAGCTTCGCCTGGTTCTGACAACATCCTCTCTTGCGATCGTCACCTCCGATCCTGACGGCACTATCCTTGACGCCAATAGTTCTGCCGAGGAGCTCTTCTTCGGCGAGTCTACAGCTGAGGCGTCGCTGGTCGGCCGATCCATGAAGGAGTTCATCCCCTCCCTCGCCAGGGTGCAGATCCAGAAAGAGGGGTGGCAGCAGATTAAAACCATGATGCAATGCCAGGGTTTTCGGTCCGGCAAGGAACCGTTCCTGGCGGACGTCTGGTTCTCCTCCTACAGAACATCACGCGGCGGCCGGCTCACGTCCATGATCGTCGACACCTCAGCGGAACTGAGAGACCGGGAGGAAGGCAATCTGGAGCAGGTTCTTGCAGGCTCTAGGCTCGCCGTCGGCGCTCTAACACACGAGATTCGCAACATCTGCGCGGCCATCGCGGTCGTCCAGACAAATCTGCTCGCCAAGTCTCCACACCTGCTTGGTTCGGAAGATTTTCTCGCGCTGCAGAAGCTCACATCGACCTTGGGAACGATGTCGTCGGTTGAGCTCTCGCGGATCAAGCGGCAGTCTGCGTCTCTGGCTCTGCAGCCCTTCTTCCGCGACCTCTACATCATCGTGTCGGCCTCTTTGCGCGATGCGTCGATCAGCCTCTGCTGGAACATACCCGATGACCTGCCATCTGTGTGGGCAGATCAGCAAAGTCTGCTGCAGGTGATCCTCAATCTCATCCGGAACGCGGAGGCAGCTCTCAAGCCTATGCCGCAGCCAAGGGTTGTTCTAACGGCGAATCAAACCGCGCATGGGGTGGAGATCTGCGTCAGCGACAACGGGCCGGGAGTCAGGCAACCGGAGCAGCTCTTCAACCCGTTCTGCACGAACTTCGGCAAGGGTGGATTCGGCTTGTACATCTCAAAAGCGATGATGCTCAGCTTCCAGGGCGATCTTCGTTATCTGCCAACAATCGAGGGCGCCACCTTCCTGATTGATCTTGTTGTAGCGGGAGCGCCATGAAGGAAAGAGGCCCGTCCAGTGCTGTACGAATCGTGATTGTCGATGACCACACGCTCTTTCGCGAGAGCCTGCATCGTTTGTTGAGCGCAGAGCAAGGTCTTGTTGTCGTGGGGGAGTACTCGTCAGCAGCCGGCCTTCTGGCCGCGATCGAGAGCGGTCTGGCCTTCGAAGTCGCGCTGATCGACTTTGATCTGTCCGCATCCGGAGTCAGGCAGGAGAGCGGACTTGATCTCCTGCGTAAGCTCTCAACCCTCTCTCCCGACGTTCACATCCTGATGGTCACTGCCGGTATGACGAACGCCGGGTCGCAGCGAGTCATCCAGGAGTTTAAGGCGGGACTGTTTCTCAAGACCGAACCGATCGCGGAGCTTATTCTCGCGATTCAGAGAACCTCACGAGGCGAACAATGGATCTCCTCCTCCGCCGTTCTCTCGCTTCTGGCAACGGCGGATCTGCCGGGCCAGCAGCAGATGGACCTCACAGAGCTGAGCTCGCGCGAGCAGGAGGTGCTTCGCGGCGTGCTGGAAGGACTCAGCAATAAAGAGATCGGCCACCGACTCGATTTAAGTGAGAGCCTCGTTAAAGCTGTACTGCAGCGGCTCTTTGAGCGCACCGGCGTGCGAACCCGTTCGCAGCTGGTCCGCATCGCCATCGAGCGGCAGATTATCTTCGGTTCTTCCCTCGGCTGACGACGCCTCTATTTGTTAGCCGTTTCCAGGATCGCTGCGGCATTGTTGAGCGCGGTACTCAGCGCCTGCAGCTGTGCCTCGACGCGCCCGGCATCCGCTGCCTCAATGCCTTCGGTCACACCCGGAATCACCACCGCGGCGTAGCCCGTGAACTCTCCCGGAGCGTAGATGGTGTGCTTGTACCAGGAGCGCTGCGGCAGACCCGCGGGATTGAGCAGAGCAGTCTCCGCGGAGCGAAGCAGGCCGTTGAGCCTTGCCTCACCACCGGGCTTTGCCTGCGCCTCTACCTGACGCGTGTGCATACCGGCGCCGGCCGCGGAGAAGCGCTTAGCCGCGGCCTGGGCCGGCGCGAAGTCCAGCTTGAGCGCGTGAGTCTCGGCCTCGTGCTTTGCGCCGTCGATATAGGAGAGGATCTCCGCGCCGTAGCTGGCATCGTCATACGGCAGCACATCGGCATCGGCCATATGCAGGATCTCGAGACCGAAGACGCGTGCCTGCTGCTGCTCATAGACGAACGTCGGATCGGCGTTCTTCACGAACCACGCATAGTTGTCGAACGCGGAGTGATAGACGCCATACGGGCCGTCCGAGC
>CAXTJC010000072.1:0-9735 GCA_964244225.1 uncultured Acidobacteriaceae bacterium | reverse complement strand
CAGCAGCACCTTCTCCGCTCCCGAAAACGCCGTCGCCAGCGTCTCCGGCCGTGCATAATCCGCCTCCCGCACCTGCACGCCCATCGCCCTCAGAGTCGCCGCCTTCTCTGGCGATCGTACCGCCGCCACAATCTCGCTCGCCGCGACCTTCTTTAGCAGACCATCCACCACCAGCCGGCCCAGCTTGCCCGTTGCTCCCGTTACCACGATCATGTCTCGTCTCCTCGTGTGCCATTCAGCGCACAGCATGAAGAAACTCTACCGCCTGAACTCTCTTTCCGTAAGTACATACCTTAAGGTAAGCTACTTCCATGAGCGCCAGCCCCTCCCGTCTCCTTCTCGCGCGTAAAGCCCACCCAGGAAATCTCTACGCCGCCGATTGCCCCTCACGCGGCGTCCTCGACCATCTCACCTCGCGCTGGGGCTCGCTCATCCTTATCCTTCTCTTGGAAGGCACGCATCGCTTTAGCGAGATTCGCCGTACCATCGGCGGCGTCAGCGAGAAAATGCTCGCGCAATCCCTGCAGCAGCTGGAAGCCGACGGCTTTCTCACCCGCACCGTCTTCCCCACCGTCCCGCCCAAAGTCGAGTACAGCCTCACACCGCTCGGCCGCGAGGCCGCCAGCCACATCAAGACCCTCACCGATTGGGTCGAATACAGCCTGCCAAAGGTCATGAAGGTCCGCGCCAAACGGCGCGCCTGACTCCAGCGAAAGATTTCGGCAGCGCAAGCCTACGCCGTCTGCTGCTCCTCCAGCTGCTCCGCCATCTCTTCCCACTGCCGCGTCACTACCGCCAGCCGCACTCGCATGCCCTCCGCCCGAGCCGCCAGCCTCTGCGCCTCCTCCGCCGAGGTAAACACCGCCATCTGCCCCTCCGCCTCAGCAATCGCCTCCTCAAGCGCCGGTATCTCCTCCTCCGCCGCCGCCACCTTCTCCTCCAGCAACTTCAGCTTGATCGGGTTCAGCTTCTTCACCGGCTCCTTCACCGCCACCGCCGCGGCAATCGGCGTCTTCTCGATAGCATCCTCCACCACCGGCCGCTCCGTCGCGCTGCCCACCACACTATGCTGCGCGAGCGACGTCACTACGTTCTCCGGTCCACCCTGCTTCCGCCACAGATAGTCCTCATAGTTCCCCGGATACACATGCACCCGCTTGTCCTCAACCTCAAACACCCGCGTGGCTAAGCCGTCAATAAAGTAGCGATCATGCGACACAAACAATACGGTACCGCTGAAGTTACGTATCGCATCCAGCAGCACATCCTTCGCCCGCAGGTCCAGATGGTTCGTCGGCTCGTCCAGCAGCAGCATGTTCGCCGGGCTTACCAGCATCTTCGCCATCGCATACCGGTTGCGCTCGCCGCCACTCAGCACCCCCAGCTTCTTGAACACATCATCGCCCGAGAACATAAAGCACCCCAGCAGACTCCGCAGCTCCACCACAGGCACCTTGATCGCCGTCGCTGAGATGTCATCGAGCATCTCCGCATTCCCGTCCAGCACCTTGTATTGATCCTGCGCGAAGTAGTCCGCCAGCACGTTGTGTCCCAACTTGATCTCGCCCTTCGTCGGCGGCTCCAGGTTTGAGAGCATCCGGATCAGCGTCGATTTCCCCGCGCCATTTGCGCCCACCAGCGCAATCCGGTCCCCGCGCTCGATCGAAAAACTCACATCTTCCAGAATCGTCTTCGTCCCGCCGTCCTTCATCGGATACACCTTCGTCAGGTGCTTCACGTCGATCACCGTCCGCCCACTCGCCGGCGGCTGCGGAATCGTAAAGCGAATCGTCGCCTCCTCCTCCGGAATCTCGATTCGCTCGATCTTCTCAAGCTCCTTGATCCGGCTCTGCACCTGCTTTGCCTTGGTCGCCTGCGCCCGAAAGCGATTGATAAACGCCTCCAGTGCCTCGATCCGGTCGCGCTGGTTCTTGTACGCACTCAGCAACTGCGTCTTGCGTTCGTCCTTCTGCTTCACAAACTTCTCGTACCCACCCACGTAGAAGTGCGCCTTCTTGTTCCACAGCTCGATAATCTTCCCCACCGTCACATCGAGAAAATACCGGTCATGCGAGATCAGCACAAACGCCCGCTCATAGTTCTTCAAATACTCCTCAAGCCAGTTCCGCGTCTCGAGATCCAGATGATTCGTCGGCTCGTCCAACAGCAATAACGACGGCTTCTCGAGCAGCAGCTTCGCCAGCGCAATCCGCATCTGCCACCCGCCTGAGAACTCCTCCGTCCGCCGCTCCCAATCCTCCTTCGGAAAACCCAGCCCGCCTAGCACCGTCCCTACTTGATAATCCAATGTGTAAATATCGTGCGTCTGCATCAGGTCCATCACTTCGTTGAACCGCTCCGCCGCCGCCTCGTACTCCGGGCTGCCCTCCGCATGCACGCTCAGCTTCGTGCTCAGTTCTTCGGACTCCTGCTCCAGCCCCCGCACCGCGTCGAACACGCTCAGACACTCCTCAAACACCGTCTTGCCGCGCATCGTCAGCCCGTCCTGCGGCAGGTACCCAATCGTCATGCCCTTCTGCTTCGACATCGTGCCGTAGTCCGGCCCTTCCGTCCCAGCCAGCAGCTTCAGCAGCGTCGACTTCCCCGTCCCGTTCCCACCCACCAGACCAGACCGCTCACCCGGCGTAATCAGCCAGTTCACGTCTTCATACAGCAGCTTCTGCCCGAAGCGCTTGCCAACACCAGAAAGTTGCAGCATGCCTCTATCTTCTCATCCACCCCAACCCTCTCCGCAGACTCCATGTCACCGTCCCGCAGGAACTGTTCCGCCTTTCTGTTTTGGTCCCGCAGGGACTGTTCCGCCTTTCTGTTCTCCTCCGAGGAACCCGCGTCTCTCCTCCCCGGCCTTCACCCGCGCCTCCCCACCCTATCTGCTAAGGTCAGAGATGAGAGCTCATGTTGGCAGAGCAACTGCACCTCCCAGACGACGACAGCACCATGCCTCCTCCCGCCTCGGCCCAATCTCCGTCCATCAGATCCCGTGCCACCGCGCCCGTCTGGCTCCAGCGCCTCTCGCTTCTGGTCCTCGTCCTGTTCTGCGTCTATCTCGGCGTCCTGGTAATGGTCCTCCCCTGGTGGAGCCGCATCTGGGACCACAACGCCTTCATCCAGGCCCGCCCCACCCTCCGCGCCATCCTCCACAACGGCGCCGTCCGCGGCCTCATCTCAGGCCTGGGCCTGCTCGACATCTGGATCGGCATCTCCGAAGCCGTCCACTACCGCGACTTCCGCGGCTAGCCCTGCCATCACCAGACAAGCCGTCATCTCGACCGAAGCGCAGCCAAGTGGAGAGACCCCCGTATTTCGCTCCTGAACCCCGTCACTCCGCGTCCGCGGGTCGAAATTGAACATGCGCGCCTTTCTCAGCCTCTCCGCCTCCCTCGTGCGCCCTTGTTTTTCTTGTTGTCATTCCGACCGAAGCGCAGCGAAGTGGAGGAACCTGCTTCTCTACCGGAACCCTTACACGCGCCCAGAACACGCGCCCAACTAAGTTCGCTTACAGTCCTTTCGCCACACCTGCCGCACCTAAAAACCACATCCCATCCACATTCCGCGTCAAATAAAACACTATGCGCGCCCACCTCACCCTCGCCGCTGCCCTCCTCTTCTTCACCAGCATCCTCTACGCCCAGACCCCCCAAAACTCCGGCCCCACCACCCTCTCCTCCAGCCCTGTCCCGCAGGACACCCCCGCCGCCGCCACCGTCAGCGTTCCCATCCACGACGGCGACCCCGCCACCGTAACCGGCACGCTCGCCCTCCACACCCGCGCCGGCAAGCAGTTCCTCGTCATTGAGTCCCCCACGCCCTATCGCCTCATCCTCCCTCCCGGCCACCTCGGCACGCCAGCCAGCGTCATCCGCGAGATCTCCTTCACCCTCCCGGGCCAGGAGGCCGCCATCATCCCCTTTGCCGGCCGTGTCGTCACCGCCACCGGTAAGCTCCACATCGAACCCAAAGCCGCCAACTCCTGGAACGGCGCACTCCTGGAGAGCACCACCGTCATCCTTCCAGGCGGGCGGCAACTTCACGCCAAATACTAGCTATCCGCACTCCTCTTTTGAACTGTCATCTTTCGCGCATCGGAGAACCCGCTTCTATCCTCCCCGATCAAGTCTTCCTCTACATAGTCATCTGCCCGGCATCCCCTGATCGTCCGAACGCCACCCCCCACGAACGCGATACTCTTACTTCGTGGGACCGAGACATCACGGCGCACTGACGCCTTCGCCGACGCGGGCCTCCGGCAGGCTCTTCCCCGCCTTCGTGCCGCGCGCCCTCGCCTGTTGTGCCCTCACCTGCCTCGCCGCCGGCGCTACGTCTCTCGCCCAGCAAGCCCTGCTCGTCGCCGATCTCCCCGAGGCTCCCCAGCCTCAGACGCAATCCCAGCCTTCCGCCCAGCCCCAGCCCCAGCAGCCCACCAGCATCCGCGGCAGTATCGTCGATCGCGACGGCGCCGTGGTTGCCGGAGCCGGCATCACCTTAACCCAGCCATCCCCCGGAGCCTTCACCCTCAAGACCATCTCCGCGCCCGACGGCACCTTCACCCTCTCCGGCCTGCCTCCCGGGCCATTCATCCTCACGGTGGCCACCCCCGGCTTCACCACCGAGACCACCTCCGGCACCGCGGTCGCGAACGCAACCTCCCAGCTCTCTCCCATCACCCTCCACCCCGGCATCGCCAGCGACGTGGAAGTCACCCTCACCCGCACTGAAATCGCCGAGGACCAGATCCACGATCAGGAGCAGCAGCGCGTCTTCGGCGCCATTCCCAACTACTACGTCAGCTACCTGCCCAACGCCCTTCCCCTCACCCGCAAGCAAAAGTTCGAGCTGGCCTGGAAGACCTCCATCGATCCCGTCACCTTTGGCATCACCGGCCTCATCTCCGGCTTTCAGCAGGCCGACGACTCCTACGAGGGCTACCACCAGGGAGCCACCGGCTACGCCAAGCGTTACGGAGCCAACTACGCCGATCTCGTCAGCGGCACCGTCATCGGCGGAGCCATCCTCCCCTCACTGCTCCATCAGGATCCCCGCTACTTCTACAAAGGCACCGGCAGCATCCGCCATCGTATCGGCTATGCCATCGCCATGTCCGTCGTGTGCAAGGGCGACAACGGCCACTTCCAGCCCAACTACTCCGGCATCCTCGGCAGCCTCGCCGCCGCCGGCATCTCGAACGCCTACTACCCCGACAGCGACCGCAACGGGGCCGGCCTAACCTTCCGCAACACCCTCTTTGGCGCCGGCGCCGCAGCCGCCCAGAACCTCTTCCAGGAGTTCCTGGTCCGCCATCTCACCCCCCACACCCCGGCATCCCAGGCATCCAACCCCGCACCACCCCCCACCCACACATCCTCCCTTGCACCAGCATCACCACCGGTCCTGCCATGAATTAGCGCACCATTCTCGGTGCAGTCATCCCCTCGTCACACCCTATGCCCACACTTGTCTTAGTAGCCTGCAGGACGAGCGAGGTCCCCCATGAGCCTCTCCAGCACCTCCTATCTCTGGCGTGAGCCGAAGGCCACCGCCCCCTTCACCACCGGAGTCTCCCTGCACTCGCACACCAATCAGTCGCGCGAGACCCTCGACTTCATCGCCGAGCTCTCCACCGACTGGCCCCTCCTCCAGCCCCTCATGCGCTTCACCGAGCGCCGCTGTGCCCGCTTCTCCGGCATCCGTCCCGACTACGCCCGCAGCTACTGGACGCCGCCCCTCAACCCCGCCGCCGCCTTCACCCTCGAAGCCACCCAGATCACCGATCTCAAACTCAACGCCCTCGTCTCCCTCTCCGACCACGACGACATCCGCGCCCCGGAGCTCCTCCGCTCTATCGCCTTCGCCCCCGAAATCCCCCTCTCCACCGAGTGGACCGTCCCCTTCGGCTACACCCCCCCCGAAAAACCCGTCACTTCGAGCGAAGCCAAGGTTCCCTCCGCTTGTCATTCTGAGCGGAGCGAAGAACCCCCGCATCTCGCCTTTACAGACGGAGCGAAGCGACGTACCAAACCCCCTGAAACCCCACAAGGCACCTGCTTCCACCTCGGCATCCACAACCTCCCCGCCGCCGACGCCACCACCTGGATGCGCCGCTTTGCCGGCCTCACCGCCATGCCCGCCAGCGATCTCCCCTCCAGCCTCCGCCGCAACGCCATCCTCACCGAGCTCCTCGCCGCCCTCAACGATCTACCCGGCGTCCTCGTCGTCTTCAATCACCCGCTCTGGGACCTCTACCGCATCGGCCAGCCCCGCCACAACGTCCTCGTCAACGAGTTCCTCGCCCGCAACGGCCAGTTCCTCCATGCCCTCGAGCTCAACGGCCTCCGCAACTGGAAAGAAAATCGCGATGTCGCCGCCCTGGCCGGCCGCTGGAACATGCTTCCCATCTCCGGCGGAGACCGCCACGGCATCGAGCCCAACGCCAACATCAATCTCTCACGCGCCACCTGCTTCTCCGGCTTCGTCCATGAGGTCCGCCGCGACCGCACCTCACACGTCCTCTTCATGCCTCAGTACGCCGAGCCTTGGAAGCACCGCATCCTGCAATCCACCCTCGCCGCCATCCGCAACCACCCCGATCTCCCCCAGGGCTCGCAGCGCTGGGACGAGCGCGTCTTCCATCCCGACGCCTCCGGCGACATCAAGCCCCTCTCCACCCTCTGGATCTCCGGCGCCCCCACCCCTTTCGTCGCCACCGTCCTCGCCGCCGTCCGCCTCCTCGGCGCCCGCCCCGTCTCCCACAGCCTCCGCTTCGCCTGGTCCAAAAACCGCACCGAAGCCACCGCCAAACGCCTCACCCTCACCGCCCAAGCCTGACGAAACCACCGCCTTTCTTGTTGTCATTCCGAGCGAAGCCGAGGAACCTGCTTCTCTACCGGGAACCCCCAAACCCGCCGCGCATCCCGCCCTTAGCGGACGGAGCGAAGCGACGTACACCCACAAACAAAGAGGGACGGCCGAAGGCCGTCCCTCTCTATCCACAAACCGATCTACCGCTTGATCGACCCTGTCGTCTCATCCTCAACCGTCAAATCCTCACTCCGAACCGACTCGTTGAATGACTCCGTCTCCGAGACCTCGCGCTTGCCCACGCGAACCTCTTCCCGCAGCACCGCCTGCTTCTCCACGCTCGCGCGCTCCTCAGATAGCGGAATCCGGATCTCCTTCTCGGCAAACGCATCCGCCGTGCCCGTAGCAGCAGTCTGGCCGTTAGCCTGAACTCGCTCGATCACCAGCTCCTCGCGCGTCACGGGAACCTGAATCGTCTGCATGTCCGTATGAACTTCCTTCCGCAGGCGAACCTCACCACGGCTCACGCGATCCTTGTGAACGCGTAGCACCTCCCCGAAGAGCTGAATGTTCTGCTCCCCCGTAGCCGGCGTCGTCGCCGCGTCCGTGCCCGCGAACCGCGTCTGATCCCGTCCCAGATCCGCGCCATTCTGCTCCAGAATCCGTTCTGCCGTCTCCGCCTTCGCCCGATCGCTCGCCGACACCGTAACCACGACACCCTCGCTGCCCTGCTGCATGCGGCCGCCAAAGTACTTCGCATGCGCGCCTGAGCCCGTGATGCCTTCAAGCGAGCCATGCAGATCGTCCTGCTCATAGCCCGCGTAGCCGCTCGGTGTCACCTCGCGCGACGCTAGATCGCCCCGGCTCTGCTCATCCGCGTAAGGCTCCACCGGATCCGCGCCAAAAAAGCTCTTCACCTTGCCCCAGGCGCTCTCCGTCTGCTCGCCCGCACGCTGCGCCAGATCGCCCGTCTTGCTTGCATGCGTCTGGGTCGTTCCGGTCGTCGCCGTGCCCGCGCTACGCGTCGCCACGCCAATCTCACGCGACGTAAATCCCTCGCTGATCAAGGCATCAATCGCGCGCTCTGCCTTCGCCTGTGTCTCAAAATATCCAACTACTGTGCTTGTGTTTACGCTTGTCTCAGCCATAAAATCCTTCTCTTGACTCGGCTGCAGTGCGGCCGCATCGGGCGCTGAACACTGCATCGGTCGGGGGGAGCGTACACAGATCGTGTGAACGGGAGTGAACATCAAACGCGGTCTTCGGATCAATACCTGCAACGCGCGTCAGCGTACAAGGTCCTGTGCGGTAAGACGCACTCCGCCCCGCTACGCCGCCCTGTACAAATCACGTCTACCTTGATGTCACGCCAAACATTTTTCTCATTACAGCTCGGTTAACTAGCACTCGCGCGCCGCGTTCTTCGCCTCTGAAGAACACGGCTTCGAGCACGAAAGACCTTATCTCGATCAGACTGTTTCTTTACCGCGTCGCAGCCGCAAACGGCAGAAACAGCGTAAACACCGTTCCTCGCTCCACAGAGCTCCGCACCCGCAGCACGCCCCGGTGCCGCGCGACGATCTCACTGCTCACCCACAGTCCCAGCCCCGTCCCGCCAATCCCCTTCGTCGTATAGAAGGGATCGAAGATCCGCTTGCGCACCATCGCGCTCATCCCCGTGCCGGTGTCCGCGATCGTCAGCACCAGGCCGCGCTCGCCGGTCTCCCACTGCCGGCCCTCCCGGCTTCGCACCAGCAGCCGCCCGCCCGTCGGCATTGCGTCGATCGCGTTTCCCATCAGATTGCTCAGCACCTGCCGAATCTCTCCTTCAAAGCAGTTCACCGGCTGCACCGCCCGCTTGCGCTTCTCCACCGTCACCTGCGAGTTCACCAGCCGCCCCTGGTACATCCGCAGGCTGTCCCCGATCAGATCGTGGCAATGCATCGCCACCAGCTTCGTGGACTGCTTGTGGAACCGCAGTGTCTGGTTCGTGATCAGCGCCACCCGCCGCAGCTCCCGCTCCGCAATGTCGATGTACTCGTGTATCTGCAGCACGTCCTCGCTCTGCCGCACCAGGTACAGCAGGTTCGTCACCGACTCCAGCGGATTATTAATCTCGTGTGCGATCGAGGCCGCCAGCCGACCCACCGCCGCCAGCTTCTCCGTCTGGACCAGCGTCGCCTCAATCTTCTTTTCCTCGGTAATGTCCCGCGAAAACGTCGCCACACCGTCCCGCGTCGGATGCACCTCCACCCGCAGCCACAGGTTCAGCGGCTCCGGATAGTGCGCTTCAAACGAGCCGGCAACCCCTTCCTCCATCGCACGGTAGTTGTGCTCCAGAAACGGAGATCCGTCATACACCGCCTCCGGAAACGTCTCCCACGCATTCCTTCCTAAAATGCCTTCCTTTGCCCCATATAGTGCCTCGGCCTTTGGGTTCATGTAAGTAATCGCCCAGTCCCGGTTCACACTTACAATCGCATCCGTCGTCGCCCCCAGCACCTGGCTCAACTCCTCCGCCATCCGCGACGACCTCACCTCGCTCTCCCCCAGCCCGCGCGCCGCCAGCACCGCGGCCGTACTGTCATGGCAGATATTCGCCACCCCGCGGATCGCGCCCCTCTCAAACACCGGATACATGCAGTACGTCCAGTACCGCTCCTGCAGTACCCCATCCAGCAGCACCGGGATCAAAACATTCGCGCTGTTCGCAATCACCCCACTGCCGAACGCCGCCTTCAACAATGGACCCACCATCTCCCATGCCTCCGGCCACACTGCTTCTCCTTTGCTCCCCAGAGCCGCCGGATGCTTCGTCCCCAAAAACGGCCGGAACGCATCGTTATACACAAGCGTGTGCTCCTCACCCCAGTACAGGGCAAACGGAAACGGAGACAGCAGCAACAGATTGACCGTGCT